>CACWZI010000009.1 GCA_902765305.1 uncultured Eubacteriales bacterium | reverse complement strand
CAACTCGTACAATATCGAAATGTTCGCGGCAGCCGCCATTCCTGTTCCCTGTTCCCTGTTCCCTGTTCCCTCGTCTCCCCGACAAATCAGTATTTGCCTTACTGAACAGATACTATATATGCCTGGCTTACAGCCTTGCCACGCCGGAATCCCTCGCCGCCTGCGCCACGGCGCTGGCCACGGCGTCCTTGACCCTGGGGTCGAAGGGGGCGGGGATGATGTAGTCCTCGCTCAGCTCCTCGTCTGCGATCAGGCCCGCCAGCGCGTAGGCGGCGGCGATCTTCATGGGCTCGTTGATGTCCCTGGCCCGCACGTCGAAGGCCCCGCGGAACACGCCGGGGAAGGCCAGCACGTTGTTGATCTGGTTGGGATAGTCGCTGCGGCCGGTGGAGATCACCCGCGCGCCGCCCGCCTTGGCCTCGTCGGGGAAGATCTCGGGCGTGGGGTTGGCGCAGGCGAAAATGATGGCGTCCTTGTTCATGGTCCTGACCATGTCGCAGGTCACGGTGCCGGGAGCGGATACGCCGATGAACACGTCCGCGCCCAAGAGCATGTCGGCAAGGCTGCCGGCGCGCCTTTGGCGGTTGGTCAGCTTCGCCATTTCGTCCTTGGCGGGATTCATGTGGTCCGGGCGGCCCTCGTAGATGGCCCCGGCGCGGTCGCACATGATGACGTCCTTTATGCCCCAGGACAGCAGCAGCTTTGTGATGGCCGTGGCCGCGGCGCCCGCGCCGCTGGTGACCACGCGAATTTCGTCCTTGTTTTTGCCCACCAGCTTCAGGGCGTTGATCAGGCCCGCAAGCGTGATGATGGCCGTGCCGTGCTGGTCGTCGTGGAAGATGGGGATGTCGCACTTTTCCTTCAGCTTGCGCTCGATCTCAAAGCAGCGGGGCGCGGAGATGTCTTCCAGGTTCACGCCGCCGAAGGAGCCGGAGAGCAGGTAGACGGTGTTGACGATCTCGTCCACATCCTTGGACTTGATGCACAGCGGGAAGGCGTCCACGTCGCCGAAGACCTTGAACAGCACGCACTTGCCTTCCATCACGGGCATGCCGGCCTCGGGGCCGATGTCGCCCAGGCCCAGCACTGCGGTGCCGTCGGTGACCACTGCGCACATGTTCCAGCGGCGGGTCAGCGTATAGCTCTTTTCGATGTCCTTCTGGATCTCAAGGCAGGGCTGGGCCACGCCAGGGGTGTAGGCCAGGGAGAGGTCGTCCTTGGTCTTGACCGGGGGCACGGCGACCACCTCGATTTTGCCGCGCCATTGCGCGTGCTTTTTTAAAGATTCCTCTGCGTAGTTCATGGGTTATCATCCTTCCGGTGTGCAGTGTGGGCGACACAGTGTCGTTATAAACAGTATAGACCCGATTGCATCGGGCGTCAATTTAAATGTTGATTGACTTGCGAAGGTGGGCGGAATGTGCGATAATGAGTCCCGGATATCAACGGCACCGATGGGGAGGAGGGGATTCCGTGAGGATCGCGGGCATCATCGCTGAATACAATCCGTTTCACAACGGTCACGCGTGGCACATCGCCCGCACGCGGGCAGCCGGGTATGACTGTGTGATCGTGTGCATGGGCGGTCACTTCACCCAGCGGGGCGAAGCGGCAATATTGTCCAAGTGGGACCGGGCCTGCATGGCGCTGGCCTGCGGTGCGGACGCCGTGTTCGAGCTGCCTGCGCTGTTCACCGTCCGCACGGCGGATGCCTTTGCCCGGGGCGGCGTCGGCATATTGGCTGGCCTGGGTGCGGACGCGCTGTCCTTCGGCAGCGAGATCACCGATCTTGCGCTGCTCACGAGGCTTGCGTCGCTGCGGGACAGCGAGCCCATGGCCGTCTCCGGAGCCATGGCAAGGAACCTGGATGCGGGCATGTCCCACGCCAGGGCATGGGGGGAGGCTGTGGGCGCATACCTGGGCGTCCCGCCGGAGGTCCTCAACCGCCCCAATGCCGTGCTGGCCGTTGAGTACATGCGGGCTCTGACAGGCGGTGACGCCCGCATGACGCCGCTGGCCATACCCAGGCAGGGCAGCTATCACGATGCTGCGCTGGGGGTGTTCGCCTCGGCGACCGCCATACGCGCCGCCTTCGCCCGGGGAGACGTCGCGGGGGCCATGGCAGCCATTCCCGGGGCGGCGTGGCCCTGGGCGATGCCCGACGCCCTTCACCCGATGGACGATATGCTGCTGTACCGGCTCCGGGGAATGTCCACCGGGGCGCTGGCAGCGCTGCCGGATGTGGGCGAGGGGCTGGAGCACCGCCTGTATCGCCTCTGCAGGGAGGCTTCCGGGCGGGAGGCGCTGCTGGACGCGCTGAAGTGCAAGCGGTACACCCGCGCGCGCCTGAGCCGGATGCTGACCCACGCGCTGCTGGGCATCGACCGGGCAGCGCTGGAGGCGGTGCCACATCCAGCCTACGCGCGGCTCATCGGTATACGGCGGGATGCCGGGCCACTGCTGGCGGAACTGAAGGCCAGAGCAGCGATGCCCATCGTCTCCCGCGCCGCCGCGCTGCGGGGGGACGCCTGCTTTGAGTGGGAGTGCCGCGCCACAGACACCTGGTCGCTGCTACACGACGCCCCGCAGCTGCGCGCCGCGGGACGGGAGTATACGGAGCGGTTTGTGGTGGTGTAGGGGGAGGGACAACTACTGATTTGTCGCGCTGCGACAAATCAGTAGTTAGGTTTTAGGTTATAGGTTTTAGGTGTTAGGGAAGGTAGAAATCCTGACGGATTTTTTTTATTCAAAGGACAGAGAAACGTAGTAACTACTGCCGATTCCTTTGAATCAAACAAATCCCGTGGCCGAAGGCCTAGCGAAGCGTTAATGGATTTGCACCACCCCTAAAACCTAACCCCTAAAACCTAAAACCTGAATACTGATTTATCGAGCAGAGCTCGATAAATCAGTATTTGGCGTATCCCTGCCTATCGAAGTCTCGCTTCATGGGCCTCCCGTACGATGGCCTCTATGACGGTCTCGTCCACCGGCGTTTCACAGCGGGCTTCCGGCTTCATATCCGCCAAAAACTCCACGTTGCCGTCGCCGCCGGCGATGGGGGAGAAGTCCAGGGCTGCCACCCGCCAGCCCAGTGTCGGCGCGAAATCGACGATTTCCTTCAGTATGGCCCGGTGGGTTCCGGGCTTTGATACGATGCCGTTCTTGCCGATGCGCTGGCGTCCGGCCTCAAACTGGGGCTTTACAAGGCTGATCACCCGGCCATTCTCGCCCAGGATTTCGAAGAGGGCAGGGAGGATCAGACGTATGGAGATGAAGGAAACGTCCATCACAGCCAGGACCGGCGGCTCAGGGAACATGGCGCGGGACAGCGCCCGGGCGTTGACCCGTTCCATACTCGTCACCCGGAGGTCGCCGCGCAGCGATTCGTGCAGCTGGGCGGTGCCCACGTCCACGGCGTAGACGTGTCTTGCCCCGCTTCTGAGCAGCACGTCGGTAAAGCCGCCGGTGGACGCGCCCACATCCAAGCAAACCAGGCCGGACACATCCACGCCGAAGACATGGAGCGCCTTCTCCAGCTTCAATCCGCCCCGGCTGACGTAGGGGTGGGTGTCGCCGATGACCGCCAGTCGGTCGGCTTCGCTCACCCGTCGGGCGGGCTTGTCGATGGGGACGCCGTTCACAGTGGCCAGTCCTACTTCGATCAGGGATCGGGCGCGCTCACGGCTGGGCGCGAGTCCCCGCGCCGCCAGCGCCGCGTCCGCACGCATGGTTTCGACGTTTGTCATGGGCTATCCGCCTTCCATGGGCTTCCATTTCTGCCAATTTATGCATATTGCCTGATATTATGTTGACAAAATTATGCGATATACATAAAATAACTTTGAAATATATTTCATATACACGACAGAAAGAAGGAAGCACAGATTGAATAAAAGGATACTTGCATTGCTGTTGGCTGTTGGTATTATGCTGGTTGTGCATGAGGGGGCCATCGCGCTGACATGGGCGGGGAGCGCCGCGCAAAGCGCCCGTTCGACCGTTGCCGTCAAAACATCCCTGTCAGGCGAGGTGGTGCGCCAGGTCAACCGGGAGCGCACCGGGCGGGGGCTCGGTGCGCTGAGGGTCAGCGCGGAGCTGAGCCGGGCGGCCCGGATACGGGCCAGTGAGATCACCCGCAAATTCAGCCACACCCGCCCCGACGGCACCGCCTGGCGCACCGTCAGCAGCGCCGCCTACGGCGAGAACATCGCGATGGGCCAGCGCACGGCGGACAAGGTGATGGCGGCCTGGATGACCTCCAGCGGCCACAGGGCCAACATACTGCGCGCCAGCTATGGCAGCATCGGCGTGTGCGCCGTCGTCTCCGGCGGCGTTACCTACTGGGTGCAGCTGTTCGGCAAATAGATCTGACATAATTAGCGTTGCGCAATGCGGGGGCTGTCTCGAAGCCATGCTGTAACGGCGGCAAGCTGCCGCCATGTGATTTCCATCAGGAAAGCGGCATGCGTTTATGAGACGGCCTCCTTCTCATGCCACGATGTTGTTCATCCATACGCCCCTGCGCAGCAGCACATAGCCGAAGGCGCACTTGATGATCTCGGCCAACTGTACCAGCAGATAGATGGTTTCCACCGGCAGGCCCGTCAGGTGGACCAGGCTCCAGGCGATGGGGACGCTGATCAGCCAGGTATAGCCGCTGTCGAACAGGAAGGTGATCAGCGTCTTGCCGCCGGAGCGCAGTATGAAATAGGCGCTGTTGCAGAACGAGATCAGGGGCAGGCACAGCGCATAGATCCGCAAAAGCCGGGTCGCCAGATGGCGCACGGCGTCGGAGGTCTGGTAGAGCTGTGGGATCAGCGGCGCGACCAGCTGCATCAAAACCAGCGTTCCGACGCTGAGACACAGCGAAAAGAATACCAGCTTCCAGGCCTGGTCCTTCGCGCGCGCCATGTCGTTTGCGCCGAGGGCCTGGCCCACGATGATGGCGGTGGCGCTGCCCATGGACAGTATGGCCACGGAGAACAGGTTGGAGACGGTGCTGGAGATGTTCATGGCGGCCACCACGTCCAGTCCCCGCTGGGAATAGCACTGCACCAGCACGGTCATGCCCGTGGACCAAAGGCATTCGTTGATCAGCAGAGGCATGCCCTTCAGGGTGATCTGCTTCGCCAGGTCGCCGGGCACCCGCAGGCTGCCGTACACGCCCTTTGAAAAGGGATACCGTTCGGCATTCGCGTGGGTGCTGACGACGACGATGGCCAGCTCCACGAACCGGGAGAACACCGTGGCGATGGCCGCGCCGCGCACGCCCAGGCGGGGGAAGCCCAGGTGGCCGAAGATCAACAGGTAGTTGAAGGCCAGGTTCACGAACACCGCCACGATGCCCGCGATCATGGGCAGCTTCGTTTCGCCGTTTTCCCTCAGAGTGCTGGCGTAGACCTGGGTCAGCGCGAAGGGCAGCATGCCCCAGAGCATGACGTGCAGGTAATCCATGCCGTGGCTCAGCGTCGTAGCGATGCGGGCAGGGTCCGCTTCGTCGTGCAGGAAGCGGTTGATCAGGAATTCGCCGCCGCCCAGGAAGATCGCCAGGGCCGCGAAGATCAGCACCGCGCACAGGTACAGCTTGTAGCGGAAGCAGTGGCGCACGCCCTCCTGGTTGTTCGCGCCTGCGTACTGGGCGGAGAATATGCCTGCGCCGGAGATGCCGCCGAATACGCACAGGTTGAACACGAACATCAGCTGGTTGACGATGGACACGCCGGACATCTGCTCCGTGCCAACCTGGCCCACCATGATGTTGTCCAGCAGGTTCACAAAGTTGGAGATGGCGTTCTGAACGACGATGGGAACCAGGATCGAGAGCACCAGGACGTAAAAAGCACGGTTTCCGATCAATGCGGACTTCAATGAACGGCGGTTTCTCAAATCGCTTTGCATGGGGGCGGCTCCTTGTTTATCGGTTTGTATCTCAATTCATAAAATTGTATCATAGATGAGAAAGCGCTTCAACGAACGCCGTGAAAAGATTTCATACAATTCACAGGCTGGCTCTGACGCGCCTCTTTTCAAGGCGTGCCGTTTACTGTATAATGGGTTTGACAGGAGGGATGCGGCCATGTCACAGGATTTCAGGTCTGCCCGGTTCTGGTCGGCGGCGCTGATGGAGACGGCGCTCTTTTCCGGCGCGCGGGCCGTGGACGCTACGATGGGCAACGGGCGGGACACGCTTTGGCTGTGCCAGCGCGTTGGGCCGGACGGGCACGTTTATGCCTTCGACGTTCAGCAGGAGGCGGTGGAAAGGACCGGCCAGCGTCTGCTTGACGCGGGCCTTTCGGACAGGGCGACGCTCTTTTGCCAGGGGCATCAGCGCATGGCAGAATGCGTGCCCGAGCCGGTGGACGCGGTGATGTTCAACCTGGGCTGGCTGCCGGGGGCCGAGCATGCCGTCACCACCCGGACCGAGACCACGCTCCGCGCCGTGGACGCGGCGCTGACGCTGCTCAAGCCCCAGGGCCTTATGACGGTCTGCGTGTATCCGGGCCACGAAGAGGGCGCGCGGGAACTGAAGGCCCTGACGGAATGGGCGCGGCAGCTGGATTCAAAAATCTACGATGCCCTGCTGGAATGCTACATGAACCAGCCCAACGACCCGCCGCAGCTGATCGCGGTGAAGAAGAAGGGATGATCACCGGTCCTGGTACATGCTGTACAGCTTGTAATAGACGCCCTTTTTCGCCATCAGCTCTGAGTGGCTGCCCTGTTCGACGATGCCCTCGTCGGTCAGCACCAATATGGTGTTGGCGTTGCGAATGGTGGTCAGGCGGTGGGCGATGGTGAACGTGGTGCGTCCCTTCATCAGCCCCTCCAGGGACCGCTGCACCAGCTGCTCCGATTCGTTGTCCAGGGCGCTGGTGGCCTCGTCGAGGATCAGTATCGGCGGGTTTTTCAGGAACACACGGGCGATGGAGATGCGCTGCTTCTGGCCGCCGGACAGCTTGACGCCGTGCTCGCCCACGTAGGTGTCGTAGCCCTTTTCCAGCGCCATGATGAACTCGTGGGCGCCGGCCAGCTTCGCCGCCTGGATCACGTCCTCCCGGCTGGCGCCGGGACGGCCATATTCGATGTTTGAAAGCACCGTGCCTGAGAACAGGTGCACGTCCTGCTGCACCATGCCGATCTGCCGGCGCAGGGATTTCAGCGTATACTGCCGGATGTCCGTGCCGTCCACGCGAATGACGCCGGACTTGACCTCGTAGAACCGGGGGATCAGGTTGCACAGCGTGGTCTTGCCGCTGCCCGAGGGCCCCACCAGCGCCACGCTCTGGCCGGGTCTGACGTGCAGGCTGATGTGGCTGAGCACGTCCGTGCCGCCCTCGGCGTAGGCGAAGGACACGTCGTCAAATGCCAGCTCGCCCCGAACGTCATTCAACTCCACTGCGCCGGGCAGGTCCGTTATCGACGCGGGCACGTCCATCACCTCGGCGAAGCGTTCGATGCCGGTGATGCCCCGCTGGAAGTTTTCGGTGAATTCCACCAGCCGGCGGATCGACGCCAGTAGCGTGGTGACGTACAGCAGGTAGGCCACCAGGTCCGCCGCGGTGATGCGCCCGCGGATCATGAAGATCGCGCCGACGCACACCACCAGTATGTACATGATGCCGTCGAACATGCGGGTGACCGAGTGAAAGCCCGCCATGGCCCGGTACATGCGCTTCTTGACGGCCAGGAAGGCATGGCTGTCGCGCTTGAACTTCTCCATTTCCACGTCCTCGTTGGCGAAGGACTTCACCACCCGTATGCCGGACAGGCTGTCCTCCACCCGGGCGTTGATCTCGCCCAGCTGGAACCGGGAATCCTTGAAGGACTTCTGCATGGGCCTGGCGAAGTGGTTGCTGCACAGCACCATCAGCGGCAGCGACGCGAATATGATCAGCGTCAGGGGCACGTTCATGCCGCAGAGTATGATGAAGGCGACGATCACCTTCAGGCTGGTGATGAACAGCTCCTCCGGGTAGTGGTGGGCGAATTCCGTGATGTCGAACAGGTCGCTGGTGATGCGGGACATGATCTGCCCGATCTTGGTGCCGCTGTAGTAGGCGTGGGGCAGCTCCATCAGGTGGGCGAAGAGGTCGCGGCGCATGTCGGTCTCGATGTGGGTGCCCATGATGTGGCCCACGGACTGCATGAAGTAGTTGGCCGCAGTGTCCACGATGCGCAGCGCCACGTAAAGCGCCCCCAGCCGCAGCACCGTCGCCACGGTGAGCGCGGGCAGGTTCGTCGCGCCCATGCTGGTGATGTAGCGCACGAGCATCGGCAGCACCAGGTCGCAGACCGTGGTCAGCGCCGCGCAGAACAGGTCCAGCAGAAGAACCGGCAGGTACGGCCTGAAGTAGGGCAGGAAGGTTTTGAACAGGCGCAGGGTCTCGCCTGCGGAGCGACGCTTGCGGGTTTGCTGCATGGGAGGGCCTCCGGTATCTGGTATTGTTTTTATAATAGAATTTTGGCGGTAAAAGTCAAGAGAAAAGTATAAAGATTTGGAAAATTGGTGTCATATCGCCCACAACGGGTGTCATTGTTTATGAAAGGTGGAATGAAAATGCGACGCTGTCGTCGTTTGCTGGAGCTGTTCGGCGTGTTTTTCAAAATCGGGCTGTTTACCTTCGGCGGCGGCTACGCCATGATTTCGCTGATCGGGCATGAGATCGGCGAGCGCAGGCGATGGATCAGTCCGGACGAGCTGACCGAGGTCTTCGCCATTGCGGAGTCTACGCCGGGGCCCATCGCCGTGAACTGCGCCACCTATGTGGGCTATCGCCGGGAGGGCGTGGCCGGGGGCGTGTGGGCGACGCTGGGGGTGGTGATGCCCTCGTTTATCATCATCTATGCGATTTCGCTGTTCTTCGAGCGATTCATGGCGCTGAGCGTGGTGGCCAACGCATTCAGGGGTATCCAGGTGGCCGTAGCCTTCCTGATCCTGCGGGCGGGCCTTCGGCTGGCTGTCAGGCTGCCCCGAAGGGGATTCGAGCTGGGCGTTTGCGTCGCGGCGGCGCTGCTGGTGCTGGCGATCGACGCCCTGGGCTGGCGGTTTTCCACGGTCTGGCTGATCCTCTGCGGCGGCGTCGCGGGCCTGCTGTTCAGGCGCGGTGCGAAGGGGGAGGGGGGCGGCTGGCGATGACGCTGCTGGAGCTGTTTTCCGTTTTCTTCAAGATCGGGCTGTTCACCTTCGGCGGCGGCTATGCCATGCTGCCCCTGATCCGGCAGGAGGCCCTCTCCCGGGGCTGGATGGATGAGCAGACGTTGGTCCGGTTTATCGGCGTCTGCGAATCCACACCCGGCCCCATCGCGGTGAACATGGCCACCTTCGTGGGCAGCACACAGGCGGGCCTGGCCGGCGCGGCTTGCGCGACGCTGGGCGTGGTCCTCCCGGCGCTGCTGGTGATGCTGCTGATTGCCGCGGCGCTGAAGGGATTCAGGGAGAATACCCTCGTGCGCTCGGCGATGTCGGGCATTCGCCCCGTGGTCGCGGGGATGATCCTGGCGGCGGGCCTTTGGACCGCCGTGCGCTGCCTGCTGCTTCAGGCGGGGGAAGGCGGCGTGACGCTCCGGCCGGATATGCGCCAGGTCGGCATAGCCCTGGCGCTGTGCGCAGGAGGGCTGATATGGCGCAGGGGATTGAAAAAGCCCTTCTCGCCGGTCCTGCTGATACTCTTTTCTGCTGTCTGCGGCATCGTGGCCTATGGCTTTTGAAACAGGACGCGCATTTCTGCTGAAAAGCCCGGGTTTTGCCATATCCTGGCGCGGGGAAGGATTGACAGGAACATGGCGGATGAGGTAAAATATGGCTGTAATGTCAAATAGACTGTATGCAGCGAATAAACGCTGAACCGAGGGGTGCTGTGCATGTTTAAACGATGGTTATGCCTGGCGCTGGTGCTGGTCATGGGTATGGGGGCGTTTTCCCTTGCAGAGGAGATCGCGCTTGAAGACGGCGCCGCGACCGTGGATGTGGCGGAGGACGGATTGCTGGTCGACGAATTGGCGGATGGCATTGAAATTGCCCTGCCGGAGGACCTGGAGCTGAGCCTGCCTGACGCGGATCAGGGGCTGCTCTCAGGGGAACCGGAGGGCCTGGAAGTGGTGGAAGCCGTCAACGACGGGGATCAAAGCGACGCCAGGCTTGAGCTCAGCGCTTCAAAGCTCCTGATCGGCATAGGGGAGAAATGCACGCTCCTCAGGGCGACGCGAATCCCCGAGGACAGCAGCGATGCCGTCACCTGGTCTTCCAGCAAGCGCTCCGTGGCCAAGGTCAATAAGCAGACCGGGAAGATCACCGGCGTCAAAAAAGGCCAGGCGACCATCACGGCCAGGACGGAAAGCGGCCTGTCGGCCAGCTGCGTGGTCACCGTCAGGAAGGCCCCGGACGGCGTGACGGTCACGCCCGCCGAGCTGACGCTGTCCGTGGGCGACAGCTACAGGCTCAAGGGGAAGCTGCCGTCGGGCACGGGCTCGACGCTGAGTTATACCTCAGGGAAAAAGAAGATCGCCACGGTGGACAAGCGCACCGGCGTCGTCACCGCGGTGGCTCCCGGAAGGACCACGATAACCGTCAAGACCTTCAACGGCCATAAGGCCGCCTGCAACCTGACCGTCGTGGAGGCGCCGGCCGAGGTCTTCCTGCCCGATAAGCTGACGGTTTACCTTAAGCAGAAGGCAACCGTCGCCGCGACCGCCGTCGACGCCAACGGCGTCGAGGTGCCTGCCACCTTTACATACAGCGTCCAGAACGGCACGGGTAAGGTTTCCGTCAATACCACGACCGGCAGGATCAAGGGCACCGCCGAGGGAACCGCCTTCATCTACGTCACCGCCCACAACGGCGTTTCGACCCATCTGGTCAACGGCGAACCGGTGCAGACCTTCTGCATCGTCAAAGTGGTCAAGGCGCCGGAAAAGGTCGAATTGGCCGCCACTGACGCCACCATCGGCGTCGGCGACACCATTGACCTGGCGCCACGGGTGCTGGCCAAGGACGGCTCGGTGATCGAAGGCGCGGACTACGCCGTTTCCAGCAGCGACGAAAGCGTGCTGGGCGTCAGCGAAAGCGGCGTCGTGACGGGCCTGAAGGCGGGCGGCGGTACCGTTACGGTGACGACCTCCAACGGTGTCCAGGCGAGCTGTAGCGTAACGGTCACCGAAAAAGAGACGAACAGGGTGAATTACCGGCTGTTTGCGGCCTACAGCTATTACGACAGTCTGCCCTTCGTCAAGCGCAATTCCGAGAGCATGGCCACCGTTTTCAAAAAATCAGACATTGACGGGCAGGGCTACACCACGAAGGTCCTGGGAAACCCCAGCAAGTCCGGCATCCAGTCCGGCATTGCCAGCTTCTTCAAGGAAGCGGACGACAACGACGTGAGCATCGTCTACCTCTGCTCCCACGGCCACAACAACAAGAGCAGCTATTCCAGCTACAGGCTCTCGCTGATGGGCTACGACAGCCACAAGAACAATTCCAGGTATTACCTGACCGCCAAGGAGATATTCAACAGCGTTCAGGCCATAAAGGGCAACGTCATATTGATCCTGGATTCCTGCTACAGCGGCACCTTCATCAACGACATGAAGGGCAGGCTGGACGACGAGGACGGCAGGATCGCTGTGCTCGCGGCGGCCTCCAACACCAAGGCGACCTTCTACACCAACAAGGCCAAGTCCGTGGATTTCTTCACGTTCTTCCTGCTGCAGGGCCTCGGGTATAACGAGAAGGAGGGCTGGTGGACGAAGAACGCCGACGCCGATAAGGGCAGCTATCCCGGCTATTTCCTGGCCGATAAAAAGGGCAACGGCGACGGCGCGGCGACGCTGGGCGAATTTTACAGCTTCGCAGCCAACTGCATCGACGTCAATATCCCGACGTACATGAAAAAATCCTGGTATTGGGGAGAAACGAGCAAGGTTCAGAAGACGCGCTTCTATGCGGGCAACCTGAAGAACCTGGTCATCTACCGGCCGGAATGATGATCTCACATACAAGACAGCGGGCATCGGATTGAACCGATGCCCGCTGTGTCGTATGAATGGACTACGCTTTCGCCAGCTCGTAGATCCCGGCGCGCAGCGCGGGGGAGACGGACTGAACCGCCTGCAACCCGTTGGAGGCACAATAATCGGACACGGCGGTGGCCAGGCGGCTGTTAAACCGGCCGTCGATGCTGCCGTCATAATAACCGATGGAGGCCATGGCCAGCTGCAGCTTTGCCACCAGCGGGCCCTCACAGCCCGGGATCAGGGTCGCGTATTCGGCGGTGATGTCGTCTTCAGTCATGATCCGTTCCAGCAGCGCGCGGCTGACAACGCCGTTCACCGTCTCTGAGGCGGCGGACTGGTAGCGCATGACGGCCAGCGTGGTGGCCTCGTCGTAGTTGCCGGTGGGGCCGTCCTCGTAGAAGCCCAGCCCGATGAGGCGCTGCTGAAGGGAAGTGACCGCCTCGCCGGATGAGCCGGGTCCCATGACGCCGGAAAGGGCTTCCACGGGACTGGCGTCCAGAAACTGCCGGTAGGTCAGCCGGCAATCCTCGGTATAGCCCTGGACCTTCAGCAGCGCGCGCAGCCCGGACTTCTTCGCGGCGCCGTTGAAGATCTTGACCGTGGTGCCCACCGGGCAATGCTCGGAGATCCAGCGGGCATCCTCCCAAAGCAGGCGGATGCAGCCGTGGGAGGCCTTCGTGCCCAGCTGGGCCAGCGCCTCCTGGTCGATGGTCTGCATGTCCTTTTTGGCATAGGGGATGGAGTGGAACAGTATCCCACCCTTGATTCGGGTGGCATACTTGACATAGCATTTGAACTTGGTGATGTAATACCACTCTATGCGGTCGGTCAGCGGCCGGGTCTGTTCCATTTTAAAGGTGCCCAGCGGCGTGTAATCATTTATGCCGGTTGAACAGATCATCTGGCGCACGATCCGCCTGTCGGCGGTGCGATACACGGTGGTGATTTGATTGGTGACGTCAACCTCGACGCAATAGGTGTCCGCGTCGGCCGCCTGCGCCAGGCAGGGGGTGAATGACGTGGACCAAAGCAGCGCGGTACACAGTAAAACGGCCACCCGAAGAAGCCGGCTCGACATTTGTAATACCTCCGGATTTCTCAATTCAAGCTGGAAAGACTGTTTATCAGGCAACTTAATCATTTTACTCAGAAAGGCCTGGTTGTGCAATGCATCTTACACACTTTACACAGAAAAAATGCAATTATGTATATAATTCAACGCGCTTGAGGGGAATAAGGGTATTGACAGACGAACGGAAAAGCGATATAATAACCCACGTCGAAAGGACAAGCACCATTAGCTCAGTTGGTAGAGCACCTGACTCTTAATCAGGGTGTCCAGGGTTCGAGCCCCTGATGGTGTACCAATCGCCGCGCTGTGTTTCACGCAGCGCGGTTCTTTTTTAACTGTGTGATAAGGCTCTTTATTCATCTGATTTGTTTTCCCTGTATTTTACGCAAACAATTAATCTATTTGGGCTTGCATCGCTGTCCGTTTTGCGCTATAAAAAGAAGAACAGGTGTATTTTTTTGATTAATCATAGAAGAACGCCGCAAGGTGCGGATTCAGGGAGTATCGGATGAGGAAGCCGGACAAAACGGTTTTGGATCAGACGGCGCGTGTCGCGCTGGGCGTGGCGGCGCTGGTGGCGGTGATGCTGATCATCTATGCCGCCATTGGCAGGCTGAAGCCGCCGGTCGTCTTCGGGGCGCTCTACGCCGGGGCCCTGGGCATCGCGAACTTCTTCGTGATGGGCATGATGGTGCAGGATGTCGCGGACCGCATGGCCGAGCGCCAGCGCACCGAGCAGGAGATCGCGGACCTGAGCCTGCAAATGCAAAACCGAATGCGCCTTTCCTATAACGTGCGCATGTTCGCGCTGTTCGCGCTGCTGGTGCTGGGCATTGCCGTGTTTCACTTCGATCCGCTGGCATCGATACTGGCCGCGCTGTTTCCATCGGTCGTGATAAGGGTACTGCAAATCGTGGAGGCAAAAAAGGCCCCCGAAACCAAAGGAAGTGACAATCCTTGAACCAGGAATTTACCGTAACCGGCGCAAAGGTGCTGTTTGAGATTCCGGTATTGGGCGGCATCGCCATCACCGAGACGGTGGTGAACACCTGGATCGTCATGGCGGTCATCGTGGGGCTGTGCCTGTTTCTGACCAGCGGCCTGCAGGTGCACTGCCGCACAAAGCGCCAGGTCGTCGCGGAGTTCATCGTCAAAAAGGTCAACGGCATGGTGGGCGAAAACATGGGCGAGCACTTCCTGCAGGTGGGCTACGCGCCGCTGATCGCCTCGGTCATGGCCCTGTCGGCATTGGGTTCCCTGTCGGGCATGGTGGGTCTGTACGCTCCGACCTCTGATCTCAACACGCTGCTGGCCTGGTCGCTGGTGGTGTTCGTGCTGATCACCTACAACAAGTTCCGCGCCGGCGGTCCCGTGGGCTATATCAAGGGCTATTTCCAGCCCATTCCAGTGCTGCTGCCCTTCAACATTATTTCGGAGGTGGCGACGCCCATGTCCATGGCGTTCCGTCACTTCGGCAACATCGCCTCGGGCACCGTCATCATGGGCCTGCTGAGGTGGGCGCTGGCCAATCTGTCCTATGTGATTTTCTCGAAGCTCCCGGGCGTATTGGGCCGCGTGCTCGGCCAGATTCCCATTCTGCAGGTGGGCATCCCTGCGGTCTTCTCGATCTACTTTGATATCTTTTCCGCTCTCCTTCAGGCGTTCATCTTCTGCATGCTGATGATGATGAACATCAGCGCTGCTGCAGAGGAATGACATATAATAAATAATAATCATTGGGAGGTTATTTCAATGAATGAGCAACTGTGGACCAAAGCAATCGTAATGGGTTCCTCGGCCATCGGCGCCGGCCTGGCGATGATCGCCGGTATCGGCCCCGGCATCGGCGAGGGCTACGCCGTCGGCAAGGCCTGCGAGGCCATCGGCCGTCAGCCCGAGTGCAAGGGCACCGTGCAGTCCACCATGCTGCTGGGCTGCGCCGTCGCTGAGACCACCGGTATCTACGGCTTCATCGTCGCCCTGCTGCTGATGTTCGCCAATCCCTTCATCGGCAAGCTGTAATTTCCCTTTATCTTTGAGACGCGATCATTTCTCGGAGGTAAAAAAGTGAAAGTACTGGAGTTTATCTCGATCGATGCCTGGACCATCATCTTCCAGATCTGCAACCTGCTGATCCTGCTGCTGTTGGTTCGGAAGTTCCTCTGGAAGCGCGTAATGGCGGTGCTGGAGGCGCGTCAGCAGGAGATCGACGGCATCTACGACGCCGCGGGCAAGGACCGCCGCGAGGCCGCACAGCTGAAGGAGGACTATACCGAGCGCATGAGCAGCGCCCGGGAAGAGGCCGACCGGCTGGTGAAGAACGCGGTGGATACCGCTCACAGCCGGGGCGAAGGCATCGTGAACGAGGCCAAGGCCGAGGCCGCCCATCTCAAGCAGAAGGCGGAGCGGGACATCGAGCAGGAGAAGCGCAAGGCTTATTCCGAGCTGATGGGTGAGATCTCCGGCATGGCGGCGGACATCGCCGGACGCATGGTGGAGCGCGAAATCAACGCGGATGACCATCGCGAGCTGGTAAAAGAATTCATCAAAAGTGCAGGTGAAGCGTCGTGACAGGCCTGGCGAGGGAATACGGCGAGGGCCTTTACGAGCTGGCGCGGGATGAAGACCTCGGTCTGCTGATCTTTGAGCAGCTGGACGACATCTGCGCGATCCTGAAGGCGCAGCCCCGGTTCATACGGCTGCTGTGTTCGCGTGCCGTCGAGCGCGGCGTTCGGCTGAAGATCATCGACGATACCTTCGGCAACCATGTGCACCCCTATGTCACCAACTTCATGAAGCTGCTGGTGGAGAAGGAGCATTTCGACGCCTTTCTGCTGTGCGCCGAGTGGTTTCACCAGCGCTTCAACGACGACAGAGGCATCGTGGAGGCTTTCGTGACCAGCGCCGTGGCGCTGAACGAGGACGAGTTGTCCGCGCTGCGGGTGCGGCTTGCCCACATCTCCGGCCGCCAGGTGAAGCTGATCACGGCGGTGGATCCGTCGCTGATCGGCGGCGTGCGCGTGGAGATGGACGGCAGGCGCTATGACAACACGATTCAAGACAGGCTCGGCAGGCTCAAGCGCAGCCTGACCCAGGCGCTGTAGGAAAGAGGGCAAGCAGATGCAGCTCAGACCTGAAGAAATATCCAAGATCATCAAGGATCAGATCAAGCATTACGACAACCAGATCATCCAAACCGACGTCGGTACGGTTTTGCTGGTGGGCGACGGCATCGCGCGGGTATCCGGGCTGGAGAACTGCATGGCCAACGAGCTGGTGCGCTTTTCCAACGGCACCTTGGGCATGGCGCTGAACCTGGAGGAGAACTCCGTGGCCGTGGTCATGCTGGGCGATGACGCCGACATCAAGGAGGGCGACACGGTGGAGCGTACCCACGAGGTGGTCTCCGTGCCCGTTGGCGAGGCGCTGATCGGCCGCGTCGTGGACGCGCTGGGCCAGCCCATCGACGGCAAGGGCCCCATCGCCGCCCAGGGCGAGCGCCGCATCGAGAACCCTGCCCCCGGCATCATCGAGCGCAAGAGCGTTTCGGTGCCGCTGCAGACGGGCATCAAGGCCATCGACAGCATGATCCCCATCGGCCGTGGCCAGCGAGAGCTGATCATCGGCGACCGCCAGACCGGCAAGACCACCATCGCCGTGGACACCATCATCAACCAGAAGGGCAAGGACTGCCTGTGCATTTACGTGGCCATCGGGCAGAAGCGCTCGACGGTGGCCCAGGTGGTGGACAGCCTGACCGAGGCCGGGGCGATGGACTACACCATCGTAGTCTCCGCCACGGCGTCGGAGATGGCGCCCCTTCAATACATCGCGCCCTATTCCGGCTGCGCCATGGGCGAGTACTTCATGGACCAGGGCAAGGACGTGCTGATCGTGTACGACGACCTGTCCAAGCACGCGGTGGCCTATCGCGCGCTGTCGCTGCTGATCCGCCGCCCGCCGGGACGCGAGGCCTATCCGGGCGACGTGTTCTACCTGCACAGCCGCCTGCTGGAGCGAGCCGCGCGGGTCGCGCCGGAGTACGGCGGAGGGTCGATTACGGCGCTGCCCATCATTGAGACCCAGGCGGGCGACGTCTCCGCCTACATTCCCACCAACGTCATCTCGATCACCGACGGCCAGATCTTCCTTGAGACCGAGCTGTTCCACGCAGGCATCATGCCCGCCGTGAACCCCGGCATCTCCGTTTCCCGCGTGGGCGGCAACGCCCAGATCAAGGCCATGAAGAAGGTCTCGGGCACGCTGAAGCTGCTCTACAGCCAGTATCGCGAGCTGCAGAGCTTCGCCCAGTTCGGCTCCGACCTGGACGACGACACCCGGGCCCGCCTGGGCCAGGGCGAGCGCATCGTGGCCGTGCTGAAGCAGAACCACAACGCCCCCGTGTCCGTGGAGCACCAGGTGTGCATACTTTACGCGGTCATCCACGACTACCTGAAGGATGTGCCGGTGGAGCTGATCAACGAGTACGAAACCACCCTCTACGAGCGGCTGGACGCCCAGCACGCCGACATGCTCAGGACCATCCGCGAAACCGGTGACCTGAGCAAGGAAACGGAAAACCAACTGAAGGCCGCCATACAGGCCTTTACCGCCGATTTCCTGAAGCTGCACACGGATAAGGAGTGATACCATGGCCGGAGCATCGATGAAGGATATCAAGCTGCGGATCCGAAGCGTGGAAAGCACGATGCAGATCACGAAGGCGATGCAGCTGGTGGCCTCATCCAAGCTGAGGGGTGCCCGCGCCCGCATGGAGGCCAGCAAGCCCTACATGAAGGTGGCCCGGACCGCGGTGTGGGACATCGCGCTGCACAACACCGGCGCGCAGAGCCATTACGTCATTCCCCGCCAGATCAGCCAGCGCTGCTACATCGTCATCGCCGGCGACCGCGGCTTGGCGGGCAGCTACAATGCCAACATGTTCAAGCGCATCGAGTGGGACAGCCGCGACGCCGCGTGCTGCGTCATTCCCATCGGGCGCAAGGCCATCGAATACTACGCCCACAGCAGGATGCCCATCGTCACCAGCGTGGAGAAGGTCGAGGGGCTGAGCCTGGAGGCCTGCGGCAACATCGCCAGGCGTATCCTGGAGAGCTACGACGCCGGGGAGTATGACGAGATCGTGCTGGCCTATACCAGCTTCGTGTCGGTGCTGCTTCAAAAGACCAAGCTGAAGCCGCTGCTGCCCCTGGACGCCAGGGACGCTCCGGAGCGCACCAGCAAGCAGATGCTGTGCGAGCCCGGCGCGGATACGCTGTTGAAGGAATTCCTGCCCCAGTACCTTGCGGGGCTGATCTACTCCGCCGCCTGCGATTCCTTCGCCAGCGAGCAGGCCGCGCGCCGCGTGGCCATGGATTCGGCCACCAAGAACGCGGGCGAGATGATCGAGGATCTCAGCCTGCGCTACAACCGCGCCAGGCAGAGCTCCATCACCCAGGAGCTCACCGAGATCGTCGCCGGCGCCGAGCATTAATAATGCCATAGTAAACAGGGAGACGAGCGAATGGATAAGCATAATATCGGAACCGTCGTGCAGGTCATCGGCCCGGTGCTGGATATCCGCTTTGCGGATGGCGAGCTGCCCAACCTGCTCTCGGCCATTGAAATTCAGAACGGAGACCGCAAGGTGACGGCCGAGGTGGCCCAGCACATTGGCGACAACGTGGTGCGCTGCATCGCCATGTCCAGCACCGACGGTCTGTGCCGGGGCATCGAGGCCGTGAACACCGGCGGCCCCATCACCGTGCCCGTGGGCGACTGCTGCCTGGGCAGGGTGTTCAACCTGCTGGGCGAGCCCGTGGACAACAAGCCCGCCCCCGAAGCCAAGGAGCGCTGGCCCATTCACCGTCCGGCGCCCGCCTATGACGAGCAGGAGGGCACCACTGAGATCCTCGAGACCGGTATCAAGGTCGTCGATCTGATCGCGCCCTACGCGAAGGGCGGCAAGATCGGCCTGTTCGGCGGCGCAGGTGTCGGCAAGACGGTCATCATCATGGAGCTGATCAACAACATCGCCAAACAGCACGGCGGCCTGTCCGTGTTCGCCGGCGTGGGCGAGCGCACCCGCGAGGGCAACGACCTGTACAACGAGATGCAGGAGAGCGGCGTCATCAACAAGACGGCGCTGGTCTACGGCCAGATGAACGAGCCGCCGGGAGCCAGGATGCGCGTGGGCCTGTCGGGCCTGACGATGGCCGAGTACTTCCGCGACCGGGAGAACCAAGACGTCCTGCTGTTCATCGACAACATCTTCCGCTTCACCCAGGCGGGCTCCGAGGTTTCGGCGCTGCTGGGTCGCATGCCCAGCGCCGTGGGCTACCAGCCGACGCTGGCCACCGAGATGGGCGCGCTGCAGGAGCGCATCACCTCCACAAAGAAGGGCTCCATTACGTCGGTCCAGGCGGTCTACGTGCCTGCCGACGACCTGACCGACCCGGCCCCGGCCACCACCTTCGCCCATCTGGACGCCACCACGGTGCTGAGCCGTTCCATCGCGTCCCTGGGCATCTATCCCGCCGTGGACCCGCTGGATTCCACCAGCCGCATACTGACCCCCGAGATCGTGGGCAGGGAGCACTACGAGGTGGCCCGCAGGGTGCAGAGCATCCTCCAGCGCTACAAGGAGCTGCAGGACATCATTGCCATCATGGGCATGGACGAGCTTTCCGACGAGGACAAGCAGATCGTCGCCCGCGCCCGCAAGGTGCAGCGCTTCCTGAGCCAGCCCTTCCACGTGGCCGAGCAGTTCACCGGCATGGAGGGCCGCTATGTGCCGCTGAAGGAGACCATCCGAGGCTTCAGGGAGATCATCGACGGCGAACACGACGACCTGCCGGAGAGCGCGTTCCTGTTCGTCGGCACCATCGACGAGGCCGTAGAAAAAGCAAAGCGAGGCGAATGAACCATGGCGCTGATCCACCTGAAGATCGTCACCCCCGAGGGCAAGTACTACGATGACGGCGCCCAACGGGTCATGGTGCGCACCACCGGCGGCGACGTGGCCATACTGCCGCATCACATCGACTATTCCGCGGCGCTGGCGGAGGCTGGTCAGGCCCGCGTGACCGAACCCGACGGCAGGGTCCGCCGCGGAGAGTTTCAGGGCGGCCTGCTGCACGTCTCCAGCGACGATGTACAGGTGATCACCAATCACTTCCGTTGGATGGAGGAGTAGCGCGACCGTTTTATCGGACCGTTTAATCTTTTGCAGGAACATCCGCTGATTCGCATGTCTCCCTGCTCCGAATTGAACAGATCCTTCGCTTCGCTCCGGATGACACGTTTTCCTGTCGTTGTCATCCTGAGCGAAGCGAAGGATTTTCTATAGGGCAATCCCGGTTGGATTCCTGCAATAGAGAATCACAATATTGCATGTTGATATTCACTTCCAGTTCATCTTTTGATTGTTCCCGTGAGGGGGATGAGAGGCTTCAATATATATATTATCACATGAAAGCACTGCCGTAAAGATAATTATATTAATGATATCCTGCCACAAAGCTGTGCTTATTTTGTCGATTGTATTTGGTTGAGAATAAACAGCGTGTTGGAGTATAATCAAACCTGATAAATATTACAAAAGTATTTCATCTGGCGGCCCTGCCAGATGTTACAAGGAAAAACGAAATGAACAAAATCGCGTTGTTGCCCGTCTATGTAATGCAACTTCGCGATGGAGGTTATGCGTATGAAGCGATTGCAGAAAATACTGTCGATGCTGCTGGCCACGGCCCTTGTGGCTTCCCTGGTGGGGTTTGCCGGCGCTGAGAATATAGATCAGGCAGAACAAAAGCAGCCGATTCAGGCGGATATACTGTCGCTGATGCGCCCGGAGAGCGCGCCGAAGAGCACCACCATCCACCTCGACGTCGATGTTCCCGGAGACCAGGCCGCCCAGCAGCGCGCCTTCAACCAGGAGCTGATCAGCAGCAGGGGCGACGTGCTGAACGTCGAATTCAGGTTTACGGTCAGGGGTGCCGCCATGGGCGAGGGCCAGTGGGCCACCGTCGAACAGTGGCTGAAGCAGCTGGTGCTGGGATCGGTGCAGTACGTCCAGGCGGATTCCGAATCCCTGGCCCACGTGATCTACGACGGCTATCGCGCCCAGCGCGTCGCCGCCGTGCCCGGCGAGACCGGCATGCCCGCCTGGGCCAGCGAGGACCTGCTGCTCAATGACATCGTCTGCACCGTGCCCTTCTACCCCGAGCTGACCGTCGACGTGAACGGCGACGCCACCCGGCGCCTGCAGCAGAAGCTGATCGACCTGGGCTACCTCACGGGCAGTGCGGACGGTTACTATGGCGAGAATACGAAGGCCGCGGTGATGCGCCTGGAGGAATACGTTCGCCGGCTGGAGCAGGACGAGATCGACGCGGCCCTGGGCATAACGCCCACACCAGCGCCCGCTGCGACCCCTGCGCCGGAGGACGACGCTGACGAAGCCGGGGCGAGCGCGGAGCCCACCGTCAACCCCGGCCCGACCCCGATGACCGTCGTGGACGGCGTGGCGGACGGACTGTTGCAGGCCTATCTGTACAGCGACGACTTCAAACTGGCGCGCAAGGACCTGGGCATGGGCGACGAGGGCGACGACGTCAGCCGCCTGCAAATCCGATTGAACGCGCTGGGGTACACCACCGACGCCGCGGACGGCATCTACGGCGGCGGCACGGCGCGCGCGCTGCGGATATTCCAGCACTACAACGGGTTGGACCAGACCGGCATCGCCGACGGAGCCACCCAGGCGGCGCTGTTCTCCGGCGCGGCCAAGGCCCCGGACAACGCCATGCTGACCATGGGCTCCTCGGGCGAAGACGTTTCCAGGCTGCAAAAGCGCCTGCGGGTGCTGGGCTTCGCGTCCATCGCCGTGGACGGTGGCTACGGCGCGTCCACCAAGGCCGGCGTGGAGAATTTGCAGCAGTATATGCGGCAGATGGAAGCGGAGACGCTGGCGGCGACGGCCGCGCCGGAGGGTGCGGAGGAGCGTCCGCTGTCCGTCGAAGTCAACGGCGTGGCGGACCCGTTGCTGCTGGACGACTTCTATGCCGACAGCTTCCCCGCTGTGCCAGCCGAGATGGCCACCGGTTCGGAGGGCCGCGACGTGGTGCGCCTGCAGCGGCGGCTGAGCTGCCTCGACTACTACTACGACGGGCTGGACGGCCAGTACGGCTCCGGCACGGTCAAGGCGGTGTCCGACTTCCAGCGGCGCAACGACCTGCCCGAGACCGGCGTGGCCGATCGCAGCACCATGGCGGCGCTGTTCAACGAAAACGCGAAGAAGGCGCTGAAGCCCTACGTGCTGAAGGTGAGCGTGGCCGATCAGCGGGTCTATGCCTACGCCCCGGACCGCAACGGCGAATACACCGACCTGGTGCGCACGATGAAGTGCTCCACGGGCCGCAAGGGCACGCCCACGCCCACGGGCACCTTCACCGACACCGCTCCCGGCGCGCGCTGGCACTTCTTCAAGAAGTTCAACTGCTGGGCGCAGTACGCCTTCTATATCCAGGGGGACATCATGTTCCACTCGGTGCTGTACAGCCAGAAGGGCGGCAAGGTGACCCAGAGCTCGGTCAACCACCTGGGCAGCCGGGCCTCCCACGGCTGCGTGCGCCTGAGCGTGGACGACGCCAAGTGGATCTGGAACAACTGCCCCAGCAATACGCGGGTCGAGGTGTATTAAAGCAACCATGCAAAACGGGACCGTCCGCCGGACGGTCCCGTTTTGCATGGGGTTCGTTTAAATTACGTACAGCAATATGCACAAAAAGTGCAGCAGGCTGCCGACGACCGTGAACACGTGGAAGGCGGTATGGGCGTAGCGGCGCTTCTTGCCCACCAAGTATAGCGCCGCGCCGACGGTGTAGGCCAGCCCGCCCGACAGCAGCAGCCAGAAGCCCGCAGGGGTGATCAGCCTGTAGATCAGGTCGATGCGCACTACGATGGCCCAGCCCATCAGCAAGTAGCAGATCATCGAAAACTTGGCGTATTTCTTCAGGTCGATGGCGTTGAAGGTGATGCCCAGCGCCGCCGTCGCCCAGATCACGCCGAAAAGCACCCACCCCAGCGCGCAGTTGTAGGGGCGTATGGCGCACAGGGCCATCGGGGTGTAGGTGCCCGCGATCAGCAGGAAGATGCTGCAATGGTCCAGCACCTGCATCACCCGCTTGCCGTGCAGCCGGGGGCTCAGGCCGTGATAGACGCTGGATATGGCGTAAAGCACCAGCATGCAGAAAGCAAATATGCACCCGCACACCACGCCCCAGGCGCTGTGGTGCCGCGCGCCGAACACAGGGCAGAGTACCAGCGCCAGTATCCCCAGCGCGCCGCCGAGGATATGGGTGATCATGTTCCAGATCTCTTCGCTCCGGGTGTAATCGGGCAGCGTGCGTTCGGCCAGTGGGGTTCGCTTCATGGGGGTGCCTCCCTTCGTTTGATGATCAAGTGCCGGGAAATTGTCGAGGCGCTATACCTTGCGCATATCCTCCGGCTGGGGCGTAGCTCGGGGACCGTCGTCGGGCAGGGGCGTGGACAGCTGGCCGGAGACGGTGAAGCTGAAGGGCGTGGCGGGGATGTCCAGGTTGGCAGCCACCTCGCCGGAGACCATGTCCAGGGCGATCAGGTTCGCGGACAGCGTGCCCGCGTAGCTGACCATGCCGCCTTCGTCGCCGATGCTGTCGATGGCGATGGAGAAGCCGGACCCGGTGGGGTAGACGCTGCCGTCCAGCAGACTTGAAAAATAATAGGTTTCCAGGCCGTCTTTGGAAACGATCAGCACCACGGAGCTTTCCTCGTTGGTCATGGCGGCGTATTCGGGCGTGATCACCATGCCGGCCCGGGCTGTTTCGGGGAAGGTGATGTACAGCTCGTAGAGCGTCTTGCCGTCCGCACCGTAGGCATAATAGGAGGCCTGCACGAGTCCGCCCTGAATGGAGGAATACTGGGGCGAGGCGTCGTAGGCCAGCTGAACGGTTTCGCCGTCCACCGTAAGGGTTATGCCGTCAGAGGCTTCGACGTCGCCGCGGGGCGGGGTGTCGCCCCCCGGCTCGCCGGGAAGGCTGTCGAACAGCCCGCCAAAGGGAGCTTCGGCCAGCGCCATAGCGCCAAGCGCCATCAGCAGCGCGCACAATACGATTGCAACGGTTTTCTTCATGATCATCCGCTCCTAAAACCAGCTTCTCTTCCATTATTGTAGCTGTAAACCGGAGGGTTGTCAAGAAGAACGGTGCGAAAGCGCGTTTTTCTAGCGCCATGACGGGCTGCGTAGCTGAATGGTCGTTTGCAAATTATGGTTTGTCCCGTTGCGGCAAACCACAATTTGCCCACATCCTACCCTTATAATTTCTACTCTTAACTGTTTGTTTCTGCGTCAGATGCTTGCGGTGGGCGGAGGTTGGTGCTATAATAAGAACGATGTGCCCGGATCGCCTCGGACAGCGCTGTAGCGGCGGCCCTGAAGGACCGACTTCGTGTCGCAATCTGCCACCAGGGAGGATATGGCAGATGAACCGAGGGCTCCGGCAATACCCATGAATTGGAGGCATTCAACTTGATTTGCCAGAACATACTTGAAGCCGTCGGTAATACCCCGATGGTGCGGCTCAACCGCATGCCGGGGCCGGGAAGCGCCGAGATACTGGTGAAGGTGGAGGCGCTGAACGTGGGCGGCTCCATCAAGACCCGGACGGCGCTGAATATGATCGAGGCCGCCGAGCGGGAAGGTCTGATCGACAAAGATACCATCATCGTCGAGCCCACCAGCGGCAACCAGGGCATCGGCCTGGCCCTCGTGGGCGCGGTGAAGGGGTACCGGACGATCATCGTCATGCCCGATTCTGTCAGCGAGGAGCGGCGCAAGCTGGTGCGCCACTACGGGGCGGAGGTCAAGCTGATCCACGATGCCGGGGATATCGGCAAGTGCATCGAGGAATGTCTGAATTGCGCACTGCGAATGAAGGCGAAGAACCCCAAGGTGTTCGTGCCCCAGCAGTTTGAAAACCCGAACAACACCATGGCCCACAAGAAGCATACGGCGCTGGAGATCATCGACCAGGTGGGCGGGCCGATCCACGGCTATTGCAGCGGCATCGGAACCGGCGGCACCCTCACCGGCATCGGCGAGGTGCTGAAGGACAGGTATCCGGACGTCGAGATCTGGGCAGTGGAGCCGGAGAACGCCGCCATACTGGCGGGGGGTACCATCGGCACCCACATCCAGATGGGCATTGGCGACGGCATCATCCCGGAGATCCTGAACCGTGAGATCTACGACGACATCTACGTGGTCACCGACGCCGAGGCCATCGACACCGCCTGTCGCCTGGCGAAGGAGGAGGGCCTGATGGTCGGCATTTCCTCGGGCACCAACGTGGCTGCGGCATTGAAGCTGGCGAAGAAGCTGGGCCCGGGCAAGACGGTGGTCACAGTGCTGCCCGACACGGCGGAGCGCTACTATTCCACCCAGCTGTTCGGGGATTGACAGAGAGAAGGCGAAACAGCACTGCACGGCTGCTTCTGTAGCGGCGCCTATCAGGCGCCACATGGCGGCAGATTGCGACACGAAATTTGTCCTTTAGGGCCGCCGCTACAGGTGCGGGGCATGTACGGAACTCGAGGGGAAGATCACATATGAGAACGGTTGTGGCGAAGTTCGGCGGTACGTCGCTGGCCGACGCGGATCAGTTTCGCAAGGTGCGGGACATCGTGCGCGCCGACCCGGCCCGCCGGTTCATCGTGGCCTCCGCGCCGGGCAAGCGCAGCCCGGAGGACGTGAAGGTGACGGACCTGCTGCTGGCCTGCTATGATAAGGCTGCGGCGGGGGCGGATTACAGCGCTGAGCTGGACGCCGTCGGCGCGCGCTTCAGGAGCATTGCCCGCGCGCTGTCGCTGGATTTTCCGCTGGACGACGAGCTTCAGGCCCTGAGGGCGCACCTTGATGGCGAACCCCGGAGGGATTATGTGGTCAGCCGGGGCGAGTACCTGAATTCCCGGCTGCTGGCCGCCTGGCTGGGCTTTACTTTCGTGGATCCGGAGTGGTGCGTGTGCTTTGACGACGCCGGCCATCTGGACAATGCCATGACCCGACGCACGCTGGGCGCGGCCCTGCGGCCCCTGCAGAACGCGGTGATCGCCGGGTTTTACGGCGCGGACATGGCCGGGCAGGTGCACACGATGACCCGGGGCGGCTCCGATGTCACCGGCAGCCTGGCCGCTGCGGCCATCCACGCCGACCTGTACGAGAACTGGACGGACGTCTCAGGCCTGCTGGCGGCGGATCCCCATATCGTTTCCACCCCCCGGACCGTGAAGTACGTCAGCTACCGGGAGCTGCGCACGCTGTCCTACATGGGCGCGTCGGTGCTGCACACCGACGCGGTGTTGCCGGTCTCGGACCTGGACATTCCCATCAACATCCGCAATACCGACCGGCCAGCCGACGCCGGGACCACCATCGTGCGCAAGCTGCCCCGCGGCGAGACGAAATATCCCATCGTGGGCGTGGCCGGGCGCAAGGGCATGTCGGTGATCCAGGTGGAAAAGGTGATGGTCAGCGACGAATCGGGCTTCACCGCCGTCATGCTGGACATGCTGAAGAACCGAAAGCTGCCCTTTGAGCAGTGCCTGACGGGCATCGACACGGTGACGCTGGTGATCCGCAGCGACCTGCTGGCTCCCTGCAAGGAGGAGCTGTTCGCCGAGATCCGGGAAAAGCTGGCCCCGGATTACCTGGGATTGACGGAAAACCTGTCGATGATCGCGGTCATCGGCGAGCGAGACACCGAATCCAGCGACGCCAACGTACGGGTACTCCATGCGCTGGCCCGGGAGGGCGTGCCCATCAACACCGCCAACCAGGGCGCGGGCAAGCTGAACCTGCTGGTGGGCGTACCGGAGGACCGCTACGAGGACGCCATACGGGTCATCTACGCCGCCATCGACGACAGCATGCAGAACGAGGGCGCATAATAATATGTTGAGAAAACCGGGCAAACCCCGGTTTTTTCAGTTGCAACGCTGGACAAGCCAGGGCGAATTCTGTATTATGAATATATAATGAGCGTATGGATGGCCGTTTACATACAGGACTTTTGGAGGTGCGCTTGATGAAGCGTCGGATGCTTTGCAGGATCGCGCTGATGCTGATGCTGGCGGTGCTGTCCACGCCGGTTATTTCCGCGTCGGCCGGCGTGGTGGAAACAGTGGTGGCGGACCCGGACGGGATCGACATTGAATTGGATGGCGAAGAGACATTTTCGGATGATGAAGCGCTCATACTGGACGGCGATGCCCTGATTCAGGACGACAGTCCGGATGACGGCTTGCTCCTTGACGGCCTGCTGACGCTTCAGCTGGACGAGAACGCGCTGCTCGGGGTGGGGGACGAGGCCGCCCTGGGCTTGGAGGCGGCTGTCGTTGACGTGGATGGCATACAGGCCGATGCCGAGGGCGCAACGGAAAGCGTCACGACCTCCGGCGGCATGGACAACGACGCGCTGTTCGAGGCATGGATGAATCGGATGCTGCCGGGCATGGCGCCGAGGCGCAACCTGCGCTCCGCCTTCTCCGGGCGCGCCATGCTGGACGGCATCAGCCTGAAGCTGTACGACGCGCTGGCGCCGATGATTCGGGAGGTTGCGGAAGGGTCGCGAACATCCACCGCGTTCGCGATCAGCGACGATGCCGCCGGACTTACGGACAGCTGGTGGACCGCCGAGGCGCTGGGGCTTGAAAGCCTGGATGACGAGGATCTTGGTTCGGCCCTGCTGTCAAAGGAAGGATTTGCGCAGAATGCGCAGAAGAAGTTCATGCAGGCTTTGCTGGCGGATTATCCCTACGAACTCTACTGGTTTGACAAGGCGACCATCGGCATGCGCTGGAACTATGGGATTATGAAGCAGGATGGTAAGGCCAGACTATCGTCCCTGACCGCGAAGATGGCTGTCGCCAAGGATTACTCCAAAGACGATGCAATCGGCACCTATGAGGTGAACGACCTGCCCACCCGGGTGAGCGTTGCGGTTTCGAATATCAATGGCATCGTTTCGGACAACGCGGGCAAGGACGACCTGTCCAAGGTGAGGGCGTATGCGAATGCAATTTGCAGCCTGGTGGAATACAACCGCGACGCGGCGAGCGATAAAAACACGCCCTACGGCGATCCCTGGCAGCTGGTGTACATATTCGACGGGGACGACAGCACCAAGGTGGTCTGCGAGGGCTACTCCAAGGGCTTCAAGTACCTCTGCGACCTGAGCGACTTCGATGGGGACGTGGCCTGCGAGTTGATGAGCGGCGGCATTCCCGGCGCACACATGTGGAACGCGCTGCGCATGCCCGACGGTCGGGTCTACCTGGCGGATATCACCAACAGCGACGGCGGCGACGCCTGCAACGAAAAGTATTTTCTGAAGGGCTGTAAGGGCCAGACAAGCACCGCCTTCACCTGCGGCACGCTCACCTATACCTACAGAGCAGAGACACTTGAGAATTTTTCCAGTGAATGGCTGACGATGTCTCCCTTCAACTACGGTGAGGCTGTTTATACCGTCCAGAGCTTCAGCGGGACCTATGACGGCAGCGCCCATGGGGCCAGCGTATTCCTGGATGGCGACGGAACGGTTTCTTACGGCACGGAAAAGGGCGTATATGACAGGAGCAGCAGCCCCACATGGAAGAACGCGGGATCGTATACCGTGTATTTTTGCGCTGATATAAAGGATTACGGGATCGTGGAAGGCCAGACGTGGGTGACCATCGCGCCGAAGACGGTGGATCTGAATTGGGCAAACACCGCTTTCACCTACGACGGCAATGCCTACGCGCCCACGGCGACGGCCACGGGACTCCTCTCCGGCGATAAGTGCGCGGTGACGGTGAGTGGCGCACAGAAGAACGCGGGCAGCTACACAGCCAGGGCGACCGGCTTGTCCAACGGGAATTATAAGCTGCCGTCCACTGTGACACGAACCTTTGCGATTTCCCAAAGGGTCGCTCAGCTGGCTTGGACGAACACCGACATGACCTACAACGGCAAAGCGCAGGGGCCCAGGGCGGCGGTGAGCAACCTGGTCTCCGGCGACAGCTGCGCGGTGACGGTGCTCGGTGGGCAGACGGACGCGGGCAGCTACACGGCGACGGCGACCGGCCTGTCCAACGGCAACTATGCGCTGCCGGAGTCCGCGATGCAGGCGTTCACCATTGCGCCAAAGACGGTGGGGCTGAAGTGGAGCAGGACCCGCCTGACCTACAACGGCAAGATACAAAGCCCCACCGTGAAGGCCACGGGCCTGGTCTCTGGCGACAGCTGCACGGTGACGGTGCTCGGTGGGAAGAAGAACGCGGGCAGCTACACAGCGAAGGCCAGTGCCCTGTCCAACGGCAACTATGCGTTGCCGAAGACCACGACGCAGACGTTCACCATTGCGCCGAAGACGGTAAAACTGAAGTGGAGCAGGACCAGCCTGACCTACAACGGAAAGACCCAAAAGCCTACAGTGAAGGCCACGGGTCTGGTATCCGGCGACAAGTGTACGGTGACGGTGACAGGCGGCCGCAGGAACGCGGGGAATTACAGGGCAAAGGCAGCCGGGCTCTCCAATGCAAACTATGCCCTTCCAAAGGCGCGGACAAGGATCTGCACCATCAGGAAGAAGACGGTCAGGCTGAAGTGGACCGGGACCAGGCTGAAATACAACGGCGAGAAACAAAAGCCCACGGCTACGGCGATCGGGCTGATCAAGGGCGACAGGTGCAGGGTGACGGTCAGCGGGGCGAAGAAGAAAAAGGGCGCCTACACCGCCACGGCCACCGCACTCTCCAACAGAAACTACCTGCTGCCTTCAAAGGCGACGGTGAGGTTCAGGATATATTGATGTATGGAATGCAACAGGAGGAGCCCCGGATCGTCCGCTATGGGATCGATCGGGGACTCCTCCTGTTCACCTGCGCGTACTTGGCAAGTCAAGGGGCTTTAAGGAAATACCGCACAATACGGCGGCACCGCAGGATTGTAAAGGTTTGGGTTGAGATTGGTATTACCGCACCTCCAGCGCGTCGAAGCCCAGGAACGGGACAGAAAGCGCCAGGGTCAGCAGCGCTTCCTCCGGCTGCTTTGCGACCTCGGCGACATAGCGGCGGGGGAACCATTCGCCAAATTGCTCGCGGGTCAGTATGCGCTCAAGGCCATACTCCACGCGGGCTATGGGTTCGTCGTCCAGAGTCGTATAATAGATGCTGCGGTGCAGGCGCTCGTGAATGATCCGACCGCCCAGGGCCGCGCCGGGTATCGCGACGGCAAAGTGATCAGCGCCAAGCAGATACAGCCATCCCACCTCCGAGCCATCCTGGCCGAGAAATGGGTATGAGGCGCCGGGAGCGGGCATTTTTCTGCCCATGGGGGATTCCTCCCAGCTATATGGCGCGTTGAAGGCAAATTCCGCACCGGAGGCGGCGTAAATCCTTACGGGCACGTCTGGCAGGCTGTCATGGACCACGCGCAGGATGCTTCGATCGCCGTGGAAGAAGGCGTATTCCGTGATGCCGGTGGCTGTGAAATAATAGCCGTTGAGGGTCATTCGGGCATCGCTCTCCTAAGCAAAAATCAAAATCATTATATCACAGCCCGGAAACAATCACCACGACTGTTCGCATATCAATTAAAAATTTAACCAAAATGATATGTATGGTAAAAAATTTACAATCTGGGCTAAAATATGTCGACACATATGGACATGCACGCTTTTCTATAGTATAATAATGATTGGCTTTACGGTTTGGAAACAGCCGTTTAATAAGACAAAAGAGGTCGGAGAGCATGCTTCGCGACAAAACAAAGGGCATCTCCATTCAAAGGATCCAGTTGCTGATGGCCCTGCTGTTGCTGGTGATTTCCCTGCTGCTGTTGTTCACAACCTTCAGGACCAAGATGGGTTATTCCCGCATGCGGGAATATACCGGCGATTATATCCTCTGGCAGCGGGACGCCGACAAGCTGCAGATGGCCTCGGACTACCTGACCGAGCAGTCGCGCTGCTTTGTAGAGACGGGGAAACGGGAGTATCTGGACAACTACTTCAAAGAGGCGAACGTCGACAGGCGTCGGGACCAGGCGCTTGAGAGCATTCGCGCGATCACAGACGACAACGAAGCCTATGCGTCGCTCGAGACGGCGATGAAGGAGTCCGTCGCGCTGATGGACCGGGAGTATTACGCGATGCGCATGGCCGTCGCGGCCTACGGCTACGACGTGAACGACTACCCCGAGGCCATTCGGAAGGTGGAGCTGTCGGAGGAGGACGCGCTGCTGCCCCGGGACAAGCAAGCGGTGCGGGCCCGGAATATGGTGTTCGACGACGTCTATCACATGAAGAAGGAATCCATTTCCGCCCATGTGCAGGACTGCCTGGATACCCTGACCAGGGAGGTGGACGCCCACCAGAAGGCGGCCACCGACGCGCTGGACGACATGCTGTTCAAGGAGCGCACACTGATACTCATCGCGATACTCGCCACGCTGTTTACGATGCTGCTGACCACGCTGCTGGTGGTCAGCCCGCTGTTGCGGGCCGTGGTGTACATTCGCGCGGACCAGCCGATCCCCATCAAGGGCTCCAACGAATTCCGGTTCCTGGCAAAGACCTACAACCTGATGTATGAGGCCAACCAGGAAAAGACCGAGCGCCTGACCTACGACGCCACCCACGACCAGCTGACAGGCATACACAACCGCAGTGGCTATGTGTTCTTCCTGAAGAACACAAACTGGGAAAGCTCGGCGCTGCTGCTGTTTGACGTGGACAAGTTCAAGCATATCAATGATGGCAACGGTCACGAGCTGGGGGACAGGGCCCTGGTCAAGGTGGCCGGTACGATACTCAAGAGCTTCCGCTCCCAGGACCACGTCTGCCGCATCGGCGGAGATGAGTTCGCGGTCATCATGGTACACACCGACCCCGGACATAACGCGCTGGTGAAGCAGAAGGTGGCCCACATCAACGAGGTCCTGGGCAAGGGCGAGGACGGGCTGCCGCCAATCAGCCTGAGCTGTGGCGTGGCCTTCGGCGACGAAGGGCAGGATACCGAGGAGATCTTCAGGCGGGCTGACGCGGCTCTGTACGCGGTGAAGGCGGCGGGGGGCCACGGTTGCCGTGTCGGAGAATAAATACAGGCGAATTAAGCGCGTTTTGTGATTGCACGGGCGGCTGTTTTGTGATATGATATACGAAACAGGCGCCCTTTTTGTTTTATATTGCCGCGCAGGGAAGCGTGCACATATAAAAGCGTGCTGAAGCCTGTTTGCAAGGGGGGGTGAATCGCATGGTCCAATGGCTGATTCGGGGCATGGTGTTCCTTGGCAGCCTGCTCATGGTATACAATATCTACAGCTTCGTGCGGTTTGCCCGCTATGTAAAGAAACTCGATTCCTGGAACGCGAACGACCGCATACTGTACGTGCCCATCATACTGTTGGTCTGCTTCCTGCTGGGCTATCTGGCGGTGGGCCTGTTCGGCAAGCCGGATATGATCATGGCCGGCATACTCTTCGGCGGCAGTGTGTTCGTATTCGTCATCTACAAGCTGCTCAATGGCATCACCCAGCGCATCGTCGAGCGGGAGCACCTGGAGGCAGAGCTGATGGCGGCAGAGGAGAGCAATCAGGCCAAAAGCCGCTTCATGGCCACCATGAGCCACGAGATGCGCACCCCGCTGAACGCGGTCATCGGCCTGAACGAGCTCGCACTGAAGGATGACAGCCTGACGCCCCAGACCCGCGACAGGCTGGAAAAGGTGGAAATCAGCGCCCATCACCTCCTGGACATGATCAACGACGTCCTGGACATGAACCATATCGAATCGGGTGAAATGGTCCTGAAGGCGGAGGCCTTCTCACCTGCGGATCTGTTGAATCTGGTGAACGTGCTCGCGCGGATGATGTGCGAGGAAAAGGGCGTGGTCTACCGGCACGAGGTGGTCGGCGAGCTGGAGGGCGCCTGCATCGGCGATTCGCTGCGCCTGCGGCAGGTGCTGCTGAGCATACTGTCAAACGCATCCAAATACACGCCCGAGGGGGGCTCGGTGCGCTTTGTGGCCGAGCAGCTGCCCCGGGAGGGCGATCGTTGCGTGCTGCGCTTTACCGTCAGCGATACAGGCGTGGGCATCGACGAGGCCTTTATGCCCAAGCTGTTTGATTCCTTTGCCCAGGAGGACGCCAACGCCATAAACCGCTCCACAGGCAGCGGCATCGGCCTGGCGATCACCAAGCGGCTGGTGGAAATGATGGACGGCGATATCGCCGTCGCCAGTCGAAAGGGCGAGGGCAGTACCTTCACCGTGACGGTCAGGCTTGGCGCAGTCGACGTCGCCGAGGCGTCGGAGGCGACCGGCGAAGCCCTGGAAGACCGCTCGCTGGCCGGAAAGCACATGCTGATCGTCGAGGACGTCGATCTCAATGCCGACCTGCTGGCGGATCTGTTGGAGCTGGAGGACGTCACCAGCGAGCGGGCGGAAAACGGCCGCGTGGCGGTGGACGCCTTCTCCCAGGCGCCGCCCGGGCATTTCGACGCCATACTGATGGATTTGCGAATGCCCGTGATGGATGGCCTGGAAGCGACCAGGGCCATACGTGCGCTGCCTCGGGAGGATGCGAAGGCGGTGCCCATCGTCGCCCTGACTGCGAACGCCTTCGAGGAGGACGTGCGCCAGTCGCTGGATGCGGGCATGAATGCCCACCTTGCCAAGCCGGTGGATACCGACCAGCTGTACGATACACTCAGGGCACTGGTAGCGTAAAAACCGCCAGCCTGCGTGCTACCGCGATGGCGAAGCGTTAGGCGTCCTGAATTCGCCGCTGAAAAAAGGCGGAATAAAAACTAAAGGGTTTTGTTGATTGGAGGAACGATTTATGATCAAATCCAAACAACTGAAAAAGCCTCAACTGGTTTTGATTGTAGACGACCAGGAGATCAACCGCGATGTGCTGGGTATGATCCTGGAGGACGATTATGATATCCTATACGCTTCCAACGGCAGGGAAGCGCTGCAAATGATCGAAGAATATCGCGATAGTCTTTCCGTGGTGCTGCTGGACTTGATCATGCCTGAGATGGACGGCTTCAAGGTGCTGGACTGTGTGCGCAACGACGATCTGCTGAAGGCCATTCCCATCATCGTGCTGACCGCAGAGCGAAATGCCGAGCTCAAGGCGCTGGAGATGGGCGCAGCGGACTTTATCACCAAGCCCTTCGACATGCACGAGGTCATACTGGCCCGCGTGGGGCGCATCATCGAGCTGAGCGAGGGACGCCAGCTGATCCAGGCGGCGGAGTTCGACAGCCTGACCAAGCTGTACAGTCGGAATTTCTTTTTTGAATATGCCAACCGGATCCACCAATACCATCCGAACTGGCACATGGACGCCATCGTCATCAACATCGAACAGTTCCATTCGGTGAACGCGCTGAACGGGCGCGAATTCGGCGACCGGGTGTTGGCGGCCATCGGCGACGGCATTCGCGGCTTCCTGGCCGATACCGAGGGCATTGCCAGCCGCTTCGAGGCGGACCGCTTTGAGATCTTTTGCCAGCATCCGGACGACTACCAGGCGCTGCTGGACCGGCTGCAGGATGAGGTGAACGCCCTCTCGATCAACGCCAGCATCCGCCTGCGCATGGGCGTCGCGCCCTGGCGCAGGGATGTGGAGCCGGTGCTGCTGTTTGACAGCGCCCGGGCCGCCTGCAGCATGGTCCGCGGCAACTACAAGACCCGCCTGATGGTCTACGATGAGGAAATGCACCAGCGGGAGCTGATGGACCAGCGCCTGCTGAACGACCTGCGCCGGGCGGTGGAGGAAAGGGAGCTGACGGTTTTCTACCAGCCCAAGTACAACGTGCAGTGCGACCCGCCGAAGCTGTGCAGCGCGGAGGCGTTAATTCGCTGGAAACACCCGGAGCTGGGCATGGTGCCGCCGGGCCGCTTCATACCGCTGTTTGAGGGCAACGGCCAGATCAGCGCTGTGGACAGCTTCGTCTGGAACGAGGCCGCCCGGCAGATCGCCGAATGGCGGGAAAAGTTCAGGATCACCCTGCCGGTGTCGGTGAACCTGTCGCGGGTGGACGTCTTCGACCCGACGCTGGAGGCGCGCCTGGAGGGGCTGATCGAGCGCTACGGGCTGGAACACAGGGCCCTGAAGCTGGAGGTCACCGAATCCGCCTATACCGACAACGCGGAGCAGATGATCGAACTGATCAACCGGCTGCGGGCAAAGGGCTTTGAGATCGAGATGGACGACTTTGGCTCCGGCTATTCGTCGCTGAACATGCTGTCCTACATGCCCATCGACGTGCTGAAGATGGACATGCAGTTTGTGCGCAACATCACCCAGAGTGAAAAGGACTTCAAACTGGTCGAGTTGGTGCTGGACATCGCCAGATATCTGAAGGTGCCCGTGGTGGCCGAGGGCGTGGAGACCGAGGCGCAGCTCAGTATGCTGAAGGGCGCGGGGTGCGACCTGGTGCAGGGCTATTATTTCTCGCGTCCGCTGCCGCCGGAGGAATTCGAGAGTCTGATCGTTAAGGAGCAACAGATCGAAAGGGAGAATGGCGTATGACGATCCAGCAGTTGTATGAGAAAATCGGCGGCAACTATGAGCAGGCCGTCCGGGTGATGAAGAAGGACAAGCTGATCGACAAATACGTCCGCAAGCTGAAAGACAGCGACGCGGGCGAGCAGCTGGCCTGGGCCGGCGAGGCGATGGACGCCGCAAAGCTGTTTGAGAGCGCCCACGCCATGAAGGGCGTCTGCGCCAACCTGGGATTGGATGCGCTGGCAATCGCCGCCGACGAGATCACCGAGGAATTCCGATCCGGCAATTCCAGGAAGCTCACCGATGCCGAGGTGCGCGAGAAGGTGGAGGCTTTATTGACGCGCTTACGGAATACCGTGAAGGGCATCGAGGAGTATGAAGCCGGCGTTTAATGGGACTGTAGCGGCGGCGTCCACGCCGCCATATACCAATAATAACGTGTAAGGACGCGGCAGCCCGAAAACTGCCGCCGCATGCAATCGCGCTGCATCGAAAGGGTAAGTGATCCGGTTGAATCCATCTCAAAAAACGCAGGGGAAGGGACTCCTCCGCTACCTGTCGCCCCTGGGAGCGTGGGCGCTGGCCTTTGGCTGCAGCGTGGGCTGGGGCGCCTTTGTCATGCCCGGAACCACCTTCCTGCCGGTGGCAGGCCCCCTGGGAACGGTGCTGGGCATCGCGATCGGCGGCCTGATCATGCTGGTCATCGGCATGAATTACCACTACCTGATGAATCGGGACCCGGATGCGGGAGGCACCTATGCCTATGCCAAGCATCTCTTTGGCTATGACCACGGCTTCCTGAACGGCTGGTTCATGCTGCTGACCTATGTGGCCATCATCTGGGCAAACGCCACGGCGCTGCCCCTGATTGCCCGGCACCTGTTCGGCGACCTGTTCCAGTTCGGCTTCCATTATCAAATTGCCGGGTACGATATTTACATGGGCGAGGTGCTGCTGGCCGTAGCGGCGCTGGCCTTCGCAGCGCTGTGCTGCCTGCGCAATCGGGTGGCCGCCAGGGTGCAGATCGTCATGGCGCTGCTGCTGGGCGGCGGCATCGTCGCCGCCATGGCGTTTGCGGTCGCGAATCCTGCCAGCAAATTGGGAAGCATCGCGCCGCCCTTTGTTCCCGGCAGTTCGCCAGCCGCGGGTGTTTTTACGATCGTCGCCCTCGCGCCCTGGGCCTACGTGGGCTTCGAATCGATCTCCCATTCGGCGGTGGAATTCGATTTTCCGTTAAAAAAGAGCTTTAAAATCATGGCGATTGCGGTCATCACGGCTGCCGTCGCCTATGCTTCATTGGCGATTCTGGCGGTGTGCGCGCTGCCGGAAGGCTGCGCGGGCTGGATGGATTACATCTCCGAACTGGGCAGCTATTCGGGCATCAAGGGCCTGCCCACGTTCCATGCGGCGAAGACGCTCATGGGCGCGATCGGCCCTGTGGCGCTGGGGCTTACGGCGCTGGGCGCCATCTTCACCGGGCTGGTGGGCAACACCATCGCCTCCAGCCGCCTGCTTTACGCGATGACCGAGGACGATATGATGCCCAAATGGATGGGCAGGCTGGATGAACACGGCGTGCCCCGGAACGCCATCGTATTCGTGCTCGCGATTTCCGCAGTGCTGCCCCTGCTGGGCCGGACGGCCATCAGCTGGATCGTGGACGTGACCACGGTGGGCGCCACCATTGCCTACGCCTATGCCTCCGCCGCGGCGGCCAAGTCCGGCAGGCTCGACGGCAACCGGCGGGCGCGGGCGATTGGCTTTGTGGGCATGGCCATCTCGCTGATGTTCATGCTCTACTTCCTGATTCCCAACCTGATGGCGGTGAAGACCCTCTCCGCCGAGTCCTATCTGATCCTGGCGGCCTGGGGCATACTGGGCTTCCTGTTTTTCCTGTACCTGTTCCGAAAGGATACCGCCCGCCGCCTTGGGCGATCGCCGGTGGTGTGGGTGGTGTTGCTGGCGCTGATCATATTCACATCCACCATCTGGATGCGCCAGGCCACCGAGATGGCCACCGAAGAGGCCGTGACGCCCATACAGGCTTTCTACACCCAAAAGCTGGAAGAAGCGGGCGTGGACATCGTTTCCACCTCGACCCGGCCCGTGGACAGCTACCTGCGCGAGGTGCTGGACAACGTGGGCAATGCGCTGATCCGCAACAGCATGATCCAGACCGTGCTGATCGTGGCGGCATTGGCGATATTGTTCCGCATCTTCTACCTGATGCAGAAGCGCGAGAAGCAGATCGAGGTGGAAAAGGTGCTGGCAGAGGAGAGCAGCCGCGCCAAGACCAGCTTCCTGTCCAACATGAGCCACGAGATCCGCACGCCGATGAACGCCATCATCGGCTTGGACAACATCGCCCTGAAGGACCCAAACCTGACGCCCCACACCCGGGAGCAGCTTGAAAAGATCGGGGCCAGCGCGCGACACCTGCTGGGGCTCATCAACGACATACTGGACATGAGCCGCATCGAATCCGGGCGCATGGTGCTCAAGAGCGAGGAGTTCAGCTTCCGTGATTTCATCGACCAGATCAACGTCATGGTCAACGGCCAGTGCGTGGACAAGGGCCTGAGCTTCAACTGCCACATCATCGGCCAGGTGAACGACTACTACATCGGCGACGACATGAAGCTGAAGCAGGTGCTGATCAACATATTGGGCAACGCCGTAAAGTTCACTCCGGTGCCCGGCGCCGTCACCTTCACGGTGGAGCAGATCGCCGAATTCGAGGGTCACTGCACGCTGCGCTTCATCATGAAGGACACCGGCATCGGCATGAGCAAGGAATACATTCCGAAGATCTTCGAGGCCTTCTCCCAGGAGGATTCCGGCGCGGCCAACAAGTACGGCAGCACCGGCCTGGGCATGGCGATCACCAAGAACATCGTCGATATGATGAATGGCGACATTGCCGTGGACAGCGAGAAGGGCGTGGGCACAACCTTCACCGTCACCGTCACGCTGAAATCCTCCAGCCGCAGCGTCCATTCCGAGCATGGAAACGCGCTGCCAAGCGGACTGCGGATCCTGGTGGTGGACGACGACGAGGTGGCCTGCGAGCACGCGCGCCTGGTGGCGAACGCCATCGGCGTGGAGGCGGATACCGTGCACAGCGCCAGGGAGGCGCTGGATCGGCTGCAAACCTTCCGCAACCAGGGCAGCCCCTATGGCTTCATGCTGACGGATTACCGGATGCCCGACATGAACGGCATCGAGCTGGCCCGGGCCATACGCGCGGTCGAAGGCGATCAGACGGCCATCATCGTGCTGACCGGCTACAGCTGGGATGACATGCAGGATGAGGCCAAGGCTGCGGGCGTGGACGGCATCATGTCCAAGCCCCTGTTCACAGACAGCCTGATGCGCGAGCTGACAGGCATCATTGAACGGCGCGGCGCCGGCGCTTCCGGCGGTCCTGCGCCAGAGGCGGAGGACGCTTCCGGCGAGACGGAGCATGGCCTGGAGGGCTGCCGCGTGCTGATTGCCGAGGACATGGAGATCAACGCGGAGATCCTGATGGACCTGCTGGAGATGGAGGGTATAGAAGCCGACCACGCCGAGAACGGCCAGCTGGCGGTGGAGATGTTCGAGTGTTCTTCGCCGAACCAGTACGACGCGGTGCTGATGGACGTGCGCATGCCGGTGATGGACGGCCTGGAGGCCACCCGGGGCATACGCGCGCTGGACCGGCCGGACGCCCAAACGGTGCCCATCATCGCCATGACAGCCAACGCCTTTGACGAGGACGTGCAGCGTTCCCTGCAAGCGGGTATGACGGCGCACCTGTCCAAGCCCGTAGAGCCGGAGCGGCTGTATGAGACCCTTGACAAGCTGATTCACGCCGCACGCTGAAGGCGCGGCATACCCGAACGACCACACAACGGAGGTGGCAGCCATGACCGAGCATGCGCCCAACCTGGGCATACTGTATGCGGAAGAGAGTGGGAGGGGGCTCACGCATCCCTTCTTTGTGCTGATCCTGAACGCGATCAAGGAGGAAGCTGCGTCGCGGGGGTATGACATCACATTCATGCATCCGGGTGCGGACGAGGACTGCGCGGAGCACTGTCGCAGGGGCGGCATCGACGGGGTGTGTATGGTCTGCCTGGATTTCCGCGCGCCGCAGTTCAAGGCGCTGGCGGAGAGCGGGATCCCCTGTGTCACCATAGACCACATCTACAAGCGCGTGCCCGCGGTGCTCTCGGACAACGAGACCGGCGTGCAGAAGCTGGTGGAGTACGCCATCAAAAAGGGCCATCGCCGCATCGCCTTTATCTATGGCCACGACAACTCCGTCGTCACCCGCACGCGCGTCAGCCAGTTCCACAACACAATGGCCTATCACGACCTGCCTGTGCCGCCGGAGTACCTGAAGCAGGGGCTGTACGACGCCATCGGCCTCACCCGCAAGCTCGTCCTGGAGCTGCTGCGCCTGCCCGAGCGCCCTACCTGCATACTGCTGCCCGACGACGTGGCCTACCTGGGCGCCCAGGAGGCGGCCTGGGAGATGAACCTGCGCATCCCCGAGGATATCGCCTTCGGCGGCTATGACGGCATACCGCTCACCCAGGCCATGTCGCCCCGCCTGACCACCATCCGCCAGAGCAGCGAGGATATTGGCCAGACGGCCGCAAAGCGCCTGATTGAGCTGATCGAATCCCCCGAGGCCGCCTCCCGCAAGCCCACCATCTTCCCCGTGGAGCTGATCGAAGGAGGAACGATCGGGGCGGTGTAGGCAACTACTGATTTGTCGCACTGCGACAAATCAGTAGTTAGGTTTTAGGTTTTAGGTTTTAGGTTTTAGGTTTTAGGTTTTAGGTTTTAGGTTTTAGGTTTTAGGTTTTAGGTTTTAGGTTTTAGGTTTTAGGTTT
>CACWZI010000008.1 GCA_902765305.1 uncultured Eubacteriales bacterium | reverse complement strand
ATTCAAAGGGCTGAATAACGTTGGAATCACTGTCGTTTCCTTTAAATCAAAACAAATCCCGTGGCCGAAGGCCTAGCGAAGCGTTAAGGGATTTGCACCCCCCCTAACCCCTAACCCCTAAATACTGATTTATCGAGCACAGCTCGATAAATCAGTATTTCCCTCTCCTCCGGCACATGGCGAAGGCCCGGGGCGCATATCGCCCCGGGCCTTGCCATAAACCCGTCAGTTGTTGCCGGCGGTCATCTTGTAGCCGACGCCGCGTACGGTTTCGATCATGTACTGATCGTCGCCCAGCTTCTGGCGGATGTGGCGGATGTGCACGTCCACCGTGCGGGTCTCGCCGTAGAACTCGTAGCCCCAGATGTGATCCAGCAGGAAATCGCGGGTCAGCACCTTGCCCGGGGTAGAGGCCAGCTGCTTGAGGAGCTCGAACTCCTTCAGCGTCAGCTGCAGCTTTTCCCCGTTGCGGAAGGCTTCGTAGTTTTCGGGGTCGATGGTCAGGCTGCCGATCTTGATCAGGCCGGAGCCGCTTCCCGCGGGGGTGGCGCGGCGCAGCAGCGCCTTGACGCGGGCGATCAGCTCGCGCACGGAGAAGGGCTTGGTGATGTAGTCATCGGCGCCCAGTTCAAGGCCCAGAATCTTATCTACCTCGGAATCCTTCGCTGTGAGCATGATGATCGGAATTGAAGCCGTCGTGGGGCCGGCCTTCAGCTGGCGGCATACCTCGGTGCCGTCCATATCCGGCAGCATCAGGTCAAGAAGTATCAGGGCGGGGGATTTGCTGACGGCCTGTTCCAAGCCCGCAGTTCCGCTGGTCGCCGTGACCGTGTCATAGCCGGAAGCCTCCAGGTTGAAAGAAAGCAATTCCAATATGTTCTGCTCGTCGTCTATACAGAGCACAAGGGGTTTGTTGGACACGTTGCAGACCTCCTTATCTTTGTATTTTCCCGTTTCCAATCTACTCTTCTATCATACATGATTGTGCGGAAAAAAGCAATAACATTAGTGCAGAAAAAAAGAAATTTTGTTGGATAAATGGGTCTGCTACAGCTTTTTCACCCGAATGTACTTGACGAATCTGCGATTTTCCATATAATATTATAAACAGGGTATGTATGTCGGCGACTGGGCAAAAGCGAGTGCGCGGATGGAGTAATGTGAAATGGTTTCAATGATCCTGAAAATGTCGGGCATGACAGTGCTGTACACGCTTTTGACAGTGCTGCTGTACAAGCGGACGTCGGATAAGCCCATGACCGCGCCCAGGAAGATCATCATCGGAATCATATTCGGCTTCTGCTCGGTGCTCTCCACCCACTTTGGCGTGGATTTCAACCACATGATGGTGAACGTCCGCGATATTGGCCCGCTGGCGGCGGGGCTGTTCTTCCATCCGCTTTCGGGCATCATCGCCGGCCTGATCGGCGGCATCGAGCGCTACATTGCCGGTACCTATTGGGGCGTCGGCTCGTATACGACCATCGCCTGCAGCGTGTCCACATGCCTTGCGGGCATCGTGGCGGCGCTGACCCATATCTACATCTTCAAGCGCAAAAAGCCCAACGGCATCTATGCCTTCTTTATCGGCGCGGTGATGGAGGTTTTCCACATGTACGCCGTCCTGATCACCCATCGGGACGACATGGAGATGGCCTTCTACGTGGTCAGGACCTGCGCGATCCCCATGATCACCTTCACCGGCGTGGGCATGGCCGTCACTTCGGTCGTGCTGCAGATCCTCTGCGGGGAGTGGAAAAGTCCCTTTCGGCGCCGCAAGAGCGAGGAGGTGCCCGTCTCCCGCAGGTTCGAGGCATGGCTGTTCATCGTGACGGCTTCGGTGCTGGTGATCAACTGGGGCTTTGCATTCCTGTTGCAGACCCAGTCGGCCCGCCAGAGCGCCCGGTATACCCTGACGGACGTTTCACAGGACATCGCCCAAAACTACGAGAGCATACAGCGTACCCAGGAGGGCATCTCCAATCTGGCGGAAACACTGGTACTGAACAATACCCGCGCCATCGCGGGCGCCATCGATCATATAGGCAGCGTCGACGAAGTGAACGAATCCACTTTGGAATATTGGCGGTCGCTGTACGGATTGGAGAGCGTCAGCCTGATATCACAGGAGGGCGCGCAGCTGGTCAGCGCGGGGGAATCGCCGCGGTACATGGGCCTGCTGGGCGGGCTGGTCGTCGGCGATGTGGATTACCAGTCGGCGCGGCTGTCCGCCAGCCGCGTGGTGGCGGGGGCGCGCTGCCGCGATGCGATCGTGCAGTGCGTTATGGATACGGACGACATCTCCCAGGCGCTGAACCAGTCGGGCCGGTATGACAACCTCTCAAGGTTCCACGTGGGCAGCGGCGGCGGCTTTGACATCGTTTCCCCGGTGGGCTACAGCATCGGTGGGGACCACCGTGGCCAGATCCTGGACGAATGGAAGGTCGCGACGAAGCGCCTTAACGCGGCAGAGACGTTCTTCACAGAAGAGATTTTCAAGGTCAAGTCCTTCTGCCGGGTGGAGCGTCTGCAGGACGGCGCGCTGCTGCTGACGCACCTGCCGGAGAAGGAGGTCTATGCCAACCGCGACATGCAGGCCTATGAGACGGCGCTGGCGGATATACTGCTCTTTGCGGTGATCTACCTGCTGATTTCCGTGCTGGTGCAGCAGATCGTGGTGGACAACCTGCAGCGGGTCAACAAGTCGCTGGACAAGATCACCGGGGGCGACCTCAACGAGGTGGTCAACGTGCGCACCGCTTCGGAATTTGCGTCGCTGTCCGACGACATCAACCAGACCGTCAGCGTGCTGAAGGGCTACATCTCCGCCGCGGAGAAGCGCATCGAGCAGGAGCTGGAATTTGCCCGAAGCATACAGGATGCCGCCCTGCCCAAGCACTTCAAGTATCCACGGGATGACTTTGAGATCTTCGCGATAATGGACCCCGCCAAGGAAGTGGGCGGAGATTTCTACGATTTCTTCTTTGTCGACAACGACCACATGGGCCTGGTCATCGCCGATGTGTCGGGTAAGGGCATTCCTGCCGCCCTGTTCATGATGCGGGCCAAGACGACCCTGCGCAACCTGGCGGAATCGGGCAGGGCGCCCTCGGAGATCCTGTTCCGGGCCAACAACACGCTCTGCGACGGCAACGACGCCGAGATGTTCGTCACGGCTTGGATCGGCATCATCGATTTGAACAACGGCGAGATGCGCTGTGCCAATGCCGGCCACGAGTACCCGATGATCATGCGCGCCGGCGGCGAATATGCCCTGTTCAAGGACAAGCACGGCCTGGCCCTGGGCGCCATGGAGGGCATGCGCTTTACCGAGTACGAGATGAAGCTGGACCCCGGTGACCGCCTGTTTGTGTACACAGACGGCGTTCCCGAGGCCATCAACGTCGATGAGCAGCAGTACGGCACGGATCGGTTGACCGAGAAGCTGAACGCCCTGCGCGGCGTGTCCATGACCGAAACGTTGCCTGCCGTGCGGGCGGATGTGGCGGACTTTGCCGGCAGCGCGGAACAGTTTGACGACATCACCATGCTGGGCTTTGCCTATTATGGCACAGAGGGGAGGCAGGCGCCGTGAAGGAATGGACCTTTGAAGCAAAAATCGATCGCATACCCTGGCTGACGGAGCAGGTCGACGGGCTGCTGGAGGGCTTGGATTGCCCGATGAAGGCGCAGATGCAGATCGACGTGGCCATTGACGAGTGGATGGCCAACATCGCCAGCTATGCCTACGGGAACGGGGCAGGGGAGGTCACCGTACGCTTTGATTTCCAGCCTGACGATCGCACGGTTGTCCTGACATTCATCGACAGTGGCGTTCCCTACGATCCCCTGGCCAAACCCGATCCGGACGTCACCCTCTCGGTGGACAAGCGGGCTGTGGGCGGCCTGGGCATCTTCCTGATCAAGAAGACCATGGATGACATGACCTATGCCCGCCAGGATGGCCGCAATGTGTTGACCATTCGCAAGCGGATATAATCCCAATTCAACTGGCCGAAGGCCAAAGACAGGAGGTATTTACATGACCATCAACAAGCAGAAGAACGGCAGCACTCTGACCATCGCCGTACAGGGACGCCTCGACACCACCACCGCTCCCGACCTGGAAAAGGAAATCAAGACCAGCCTCGATGGCGTCACCGAGCTGATCATGGATTTTGAGAAGCTGGATTACATCTCTTCCGCAGGCCTGCGCGTGCTGCTGTCTGCCCAGAAGGTGATGAGCAAGCAGGGCAGCATGAAGGTTGTCCACGTCAGCGAACTGGTAATGGAGGTCTTCGAGGTCACCGGGTTTACGGACATCCTGACGATCGAATAAGATCCACAGGAAAGCAATGCCGCAGGTGGAGTATCCCCGGCGGCTTTTTTATCATACGCTTTTCGTTTGATGAGGCATACAAATGAATGAAGTGATGCAGTTTATTCGTACCCATCCCACGCTATGGGAATGGCTGAAACTGATCGTTATGGCCCTGGGAACCTTCATTGTGCTGTGGTTCGTGTTGCGCCTGGAGCGCAGGCTGGCCAGAAAGTGGCTGCAAAACAAGGAAAACATCAACATGCGGCTTGTGGAGCGGCTGCTGCGCTTTGGGCTGATCATCGTGGCGGTGCAATGGGTGATGTTCTCGTCCAAAATCACCCAGCCCTTTGCCAAGGCGCTGTTCCAGGGCACCACGGTGCTGGCGGCTATCGCGGGCTTCGCGGCGCAGCCGGTGATCGCCGACCTGATCTGCGGGGTGATGTTGAGCTCCACGAGGCCCTTTGACATGGGCGACCGCATCGAGCTGGAGGACGGCATCTCCGGCATCGTAAAGGACATCACGCTGCGCCACGTGGTGCTGCAGGGCGTGGATACCATCGACCTGATCATTCCCAACAGCAAGCTCAACGCCATGAAGCTCAAGAACATGAGCCGCGTTCGTGGGTTCCGGTCGATCCACTTCCGCTTCAAGGTGGCCTATCCCACCGACATCGAAGCGGCCAAGGAAATCATTCGCAAAGCGGTGGAGGAATGCCCCTATTCCGTGCCCGCCAAGCCCGGCCCCGATGGCCCGATGTACGGCCCGGTGTACTTCATGGAGTACGGCGACAGCTGCCTGGAGCTGACCACCACCGTCTATTACACCGCCTCGAACACCACCGAGCGCGTCAGGAGCGACGTCAATACCCGCGTCAAGCAGGCCCTCGAGGCTGCCGGCATCGAGATCCCGTATGACTACGTGAATGTGGTGGTCAGGGACGAGGATGGAAAGAAATAAAAAACACAACAGGCAGGCGCCCTTCGGCGACTGCCTGATTTCGTCATGTGTGCCGGGCATGGCTATTTCCGCTTCAACCCGACGATGGACGCGGCGATCCAGCCGGTGGTCAGCTTGCCCTTGTACTTGAATTTGACCTTGATCCAGTTGCGGTCGGTGCCGACGTCATAGACGGGGGTGCCGACGGTGTCCACCAGGGTGCCGTTTTTCAGCGAGGCGATGATCTTGCCGTCGCCGGGGGCGTTGCGGATGGCCGCGTTGTCCGCGGTACCGGTGTTGACGGTCGCCGTGCGGCCGCCGGTTACCTGTTCAAGCTCGTCCAGGTTCAGTTCCACAAATTCAGCCATGATGATTCCTCCTTCGGGTCGGCGCTCTGTGTGCCGGACAGCGGGGCTGTCCCCTTCGATGGCTCGATTATACCAGCCAGACCGTCACACAAGCGTCACATGCAAGTGCCATGGCGGCCTGGAGGCCGCCGCTATACAGGCTTGAGGCGCCTATACCAATGACGCAGAAGGGCCGAACGCCGACGCGCACAGGCGCGATAAAACGTTGCAGGGGCGGCGATTCGCCGCCCCTGAGGTATTGTTACACGGATAAATGTGTGCGGTTTGTCAGCCGAGGACCTTCTTCGCGGTCGCGGCCACGTTCTCGGCGGTGAAGCCGTATTCCTTGAACAGGAACTTGTAGGGAGCGGAAGCACCGAAGTGATCCAGCCCGATCACCGCGCCGTCCAGGCCCACGTACTTGTGCCAGCCGAAGGTGGCGGCGGCCTCCACGGCCACGCGGGCGCGCACGGCCTTGGGCATGACGGACTCCCTGTATTCGTCAGACTGCTGTTCAAACAGCTCGAAGGAGGGCATGGAGATCACGCGGGCGTCGACGCCCTCGGCCTTCAGCAGGGCCTGGGCCTCCACGCACTGCTCCACCTCGGAGCCGCTGGCCATCAGCAGCACGTCGGGGGTGGCCTTCTCGCTGTCGGAGAGGATGTAGCCGCCCTTCAGGGCGTCCAGGCCGCTCTTCTCGTAGAGGGGCAGATCCTGGCGGGTCAGCACCAGCGCCACGGGATGCTTCTCGGTCATGGCGGCGATCCAGCCGGCGGCGACCTCCTTGCTGTCCGCGGGGCGATACACGATCAGGCCGGGCACGGCGCGCAGGCCGGCCAGCTGCTCGATGGGCTGGTGGGTCGGGCCATCCTCGCCTACGCCGATGGAATCGTGGGTCAGGATGTAGGGAATGCCGAGGTTCATGATGCTCGACATGCGCATGGCGTTCTTCATGTAATCGCTGAACACGAAGAAGGTGGCGCAGTAGGGGCGCAGGCCGCCGTGCAGCTTGATGCCGTTGCAGATGGCCGCCATGGCGTGCTCGCGCACGCCGAAGTGGATGTTCTGGCCCTCCGGCGTCTCGGCGGAGAAATCGCCCTTGCCCTTCATGTTGCTCTTGTTGGAGGGCGCCAGGTCGGCGGAGCCGCCGAACAGGTTGGGGATGCGCTCGGCCAGGCGGTTCAGGGTCACGCCGCTGGAATTGCGGGTGGCAGACTTGCCCTCGAAGGCGAACAGCTCGGCGTCCTTGGTCAGATCGACGGGCAGGTCCTCGGAGAACCACTGCTCCCACTCGGCCTTCAGCTCGGGATACTTTTTGGCGTACTCGGCGAACATGGCCTCCCAGTCGGCCTGGGCCTTCTTGCCCCTGGCCATCGTCTCGCCGGTGCAGTCATAGACCTCCTGGGGTACGGCGAAGGGCTCCTCGCAGGGCCAGCCCAGGGCCTTCTTGGTCAGCGCGATGTTCTCCTCGCCCAGGGGCTCGCCGTGGGCGGAGGGGGTGTCCACCTTGGGGGAGCCGTAGCCGATGTTGGTGTGGGTGACCACCAGGGTGGGCTTGTCGGAGCACTTGGCGATCTTCAGCGCAGCGTTCACCTGCCGCCAGTTGTTGCCGTCCTTCACGTCGATCACGTTCCAGCCGTAGGCGCGGAAGCGGGCGGGCACGTCCTCGCGGAAGGCGATGTCGGTGTTGCCTTCGATGGAGATTTCGTTGTCGTCGTACACGGCGATCAGCTTGTTCAGGCCCAGCGTGCCGGCCAGCGAGCAGGCCTCGTGGCTGATGCCCTCCATCATGCAGCCGTCGCCCAGTATGCAGAAGGTGTAGTGGTCGATCACGTTGAAGCCCTCGCGGTTGAACTTTGCCGCCAGGTGCTTCTCGGCCATGGCCATGCCCACCGCGTTGGCGATGCCCTGGCCCAGGGGACCGGTGGTGGTCTCGACGCCACGGGTGTGGCCGTACTCGGGATGGCCGGGGGTCTTGCTGCCGAACTGGCGGAACTGCTTCAGGTCGTCGATGGTCAGGCCGTAGCCGAACAGGTGCAGCAGCGAATAGATCAGCATCGAGCCGTGGCCCGAGGACAGCACAAAGCGGTCGCGGTTGATCCACTTGGGGTCATCGGGATTGTGCTTCATCTGCCTGCCCCAGATGGCGTAGGCCGCGGGCGCCGCGCCCATAGGCATGCCCGGATGGCCGGACTTGGCCTTCTGGACGCCCTCGGCAGCCAGTATGCGGATGGCGTTCACAACCAGTTCGGAACGGCCGGACCTGACCTTGTCGATGCCGTCGACGGCCAGCGAGCGGATGGTGCTGACGATGTTTTCGTTGCTCATGGGTATGCACTCCTATCTGAATAAATTATTGGTTCTTCTCGGACATGCGCGGTATATACCGCTTCCGCCCTTATTATAACATATAAACCCCGCCGCGGACAACCCCGTGGCAGGAATAAATGTGGTGAAATTGGTCATTATCGGGTACGGCTCAGCGTCGACACTATAGAACGCCTTATCCTTTTTTGGAGCAAGGTTGATCCACCGCCATGAAGCAGGGGATACTTTTCTACAGCCGTTTTTCGTGCTGGCGGCGCATGACCCCAACCTTCCGCGCGCGCTCCTGCCGCTGCAGGAGCTGTGCGGCCTGCAGCACATCCCAGTTCTGTGCCTCCAGCGCGGCCTTTGCCGCGGCTTTGCTCACACAAATGCTTTCCGATACCAATTCTATCATTCTTTCCTTTGCCATGTGGATGACCTCCGTTCTGTGCTGTTCCATGGGTTGGACGGAGTAAATCGGGTTTCGTTACATTGGAAAAATGATTAAAATTGAATTAGGGCTATACATAAGTAAGATTATTTGTTATAATCATATTGATTGAGTCTCGCAATCCAGGCAGAGGTGAACGAGTGCCGGATTAATCCTGAAGCAGCTTGGTTTTCAGCCGGATCAACGTCGTTTTTTCGGAGAGGGTCCCGCTCTGCCGAGATAATTTTCTGACTCAACGAACATGCGCGAAGAATACGAGAAGGATATAATCATGGATAAGGTCGATTTCACCACTCATTTTCATGAAGCGGTTGACAGCGGACGGATCAGGGCATATTTCCAGCCTGTTATCCGATCCCTGACACAGAGGATTATGGGCGTAGAGTCGCTCGCCAGATGGTTTAAACCGGACGGATGCATGCTCTCGCCTGCTGAATTCATACCGGACCTGGAAAGGTACGATCTGATACATGAACTGGATATGGAGATCCTGCGTCAGGCCTGCGTTTTATACGATGACCTTCGCCGCCGGGGAACGCCGATATCATGCGTGTCTGTAAACTTTTCCCGGCTGGATTTTGCTCGGGATGACCTGTTTGAAAAGATCTGCGCCGTTCTGGAGGCATATAAAGTACCTCGTGAAGCGATCCATCTGGAGATTACGGAAAGTCTCATGCTTGATGACGCGGAGTCATTTGAGAGGACGTTCAGGCGTTTCAAGGAGGCGGGCTTTTCGGTTTGGCTTGACGACTTTGGCAGCGGTTATTCTTCCCTCAATGTATTGCAGAATTACAGCTTTAATGTCATCAAGTTTGACATGCTCTTTTTAAGAAAGCTGTCGATCAGGGGCAGGAACATGCTGGCCTCGCTGGTCGGCATGGCAAAGACGCTGGGTATACATACGCTGACGGAAGGCGTCGAAACGATCGAACAAAGAAAATTCCTCGTAGACATTGGCTGCGAAGCACAGCAGGGCTTCTATTACGCCAGGCCCCTGCCGAAGGAGAATCTGATTGGCCTGATCGATCAAAACCCGGAAAGGCTGGAAACCGGTGAAGACAAAAAGTACTGGGACGAGATCGGTCGGGTGAATTTTGTGAATCCAAACCCGCTGAAGGCGTATGCCGATAGACGGGGTGGCCAACGGGATTATCGTTTCAGCAGTTATGACGGATCGGTTGCATTGGTGGAATGCAGTAAGGAACACACCAATTATATCTACGCGACCGAAGGTTATAAGGAACGGCTTCGGGAGCTTGGCTTTTCATCTGTGGGAGGGCTGGAGAACGCGCTGGCCAATCAGCAGACCGGGCAGTTTATGATGCTTCAGAAAGTGGTTCTGGATGCGTTGAAAAGCGGGACCGTCCAGACGGTTGAGTACGCCTATAAGGATGTGTATTACAGGCTGAGCGCACTGTTCATCGCAAGGAGACAGGGACGGGCAATGATCCTTATGCGCCTGAATACCTTTGAGGCTGACCGGGAAGTTGAAACGGCCAGGGAAATGCTGAACAGCAGCAGCGCGCTTTTGTCCACCTATGATCTGGTCGTCATGTTTTATCCAGACAGGAAAAAGGCAAAAAGGGTCTATACGAGGAATAATCTGCCGGAATATGACAGGGAGGATTCACTTCAGAAGAGCCTGCAAAGTTTTTGTGAGCGTGAAATAGATCCTGTGGACAAGGAAAGATATCTGCGTTTTTTGGATTTTGAAACGCTGGAGGAGCGCATCGGAAGCAGCCCCAGGCGCTTTATTCAGAGCGTCTTCCGGATGCGGCTGGTGAAAGAGAAAACCGGATGGTACTCGGCCCGTGTTACACAGATCAACACGCTCTCTGAGCCGGCCTATATGCTGACAGTCCAGAATATACAGGACAATATGAATTACTGGATCGATACATTCGCGGGTGAGCACCCTGAAGTGCTGAAGTAAGACGGCGCGCAATACCAAGGCGCGGCCGTCAGAGGACTGTGCGGAATTCATGCGGGCTTGCAATCGACTCAAGGACGACGATATCGTACACGGCGGATAGAACCAGAGGGTGGACAGGCCCGGATGGTTCAACAGGGGGAAAGGGATATGAAGCAGATTCTGGTTGAACTGGAGCAGAGCGCGCCTCTGGTTGAACAGATGTCTGAGGTGCTTGAAGCATGGCAGTCCGGGCGTTACATGACCTTGCTGATACACATATTCAGCGGCGTGCCCGATGAGGAAAGGCTGGTCAGTATCGCCAAAGAGCTGGAGGCCTGCTGCAATACCCGCCTGATCGCAGGCGCCATATCGGCAGGGGAGATCAAGGATGGCCTCCGCGGGCCTGCGTGTGCTGCTGATCATGCAAAAAGACGGGGCGCGGGTTCGGCTCACAGGCGTGGTTGAAGCCGTGTGGGAAATCCTGGAAACAACGGGGTTTCTCGATATCTTTGAAGTGGAGAAAAAAGTAATATGACCTGCCCCTTTTGTACCACCTTCCCCCGATGGCAATGTCATCAACTTGGCAAATTTCCGCTCAGTCCTCCGAATTACCCAGCGTCAGCGTATTGCCCAGCAGGGTCTGCCAGGCCTCCTGATACAGCGGCTCGGCCAGCAGCTCGTCCATGCGCTCGTCCCGGCCGTCCGTGAAGGTCGCCCGGTTGGCGGCCCAGTCCGCGTAGCAGGCGTCCAGCAGATGGACCACGTCCATGAAGCTGTCGTCGAAGGCGGACTGCTCTGTCTCGCTCAGCCCCTCCCAGGCCATGAACATATTGTCGCGCATGGCCGCCCTGTCGGCGTGCCACAGCTCGCTGGCGGCGGCGAAATTCAGGGCTTCACAGGCCTTCTTGTCCAGCGACAGTTCGCCGTCGCCGATCATATTGAAGTAGCTGAAGGCAAATTCCTCCGCGGTCGGGGCAAAGCCGACGATCTCTGCGCGCTCGAATGCCATGTCCGCCCCGGCGTTCTCCTTCGCGTCGGCCCAGGCCAGCCTGTCGTCCTCCCCGATGGAGAAGGTGGCCTGGCCGTCCTCGTAGCCGGTGACGGATTGGGCCACTTCGCCGTCCGCGCCGTAGGTCACATCGGTCTTGACGCCGGTGGGCTCGCTGACCAGCTTCCCGTCGGTCAGCGTGTAGGGGCAGTAGTAGTTCCACTCGGTGACCTCGGCGGCGCTGTTGCCCCAGGTGATCTCGATGCGGTAACCCGGGTGTTCGTCGGTGATGACGATGGTGGCGCGGCCGCAGACCCAGGTACCCAGATAGGCCGGGCCGGTGACTTCGGCAAGGCAGGCTGTCGATAGGATGAGCAGGGCGGTCGCCAGCAGAATGCACAGGATATTCCTCATAAAGTTAAGCCTCCGGAACAGATTTGGATGAAGTGTTGTGATCATCACCTGTATTATACATCATACAACGACAGGGTGACAAGCCCAAAGTGACTTGTCGCCCTGTCGTTGCAGGGTTGTGAGCTATCGCGCCATTTCGTGTCGCCGGAGCAGGGCGCGGATCCTGGCCAGCAGGATCTGTTCGGAAAAGGGCTTTGTCACATAATCGTCCGCGCCGGTCTCGAAGCCGATGACCTTGTCCGTTTCGCTGCCCTTGACCGTCAGCATGATGACGGGGATGTCGGCGGTGGGGGCGTGGGCGCGCAGCCGGCGGCACACCTCCTCGCCGGGCAGGTCGGGCAGCACCAGGTCCAGCAATACCAGCGAAGGCTTCCGTGAAACGGCCAGCGCCAGCGCGTCATAGCCGGTTTGCGCCGCCATGACGGGGAAGCCGGCGTCTTCCAGCATTTCGGTCAGAGTGTCCAGCGCGTTCACGTCGTCATCCACGCAGAGTATGGGTGCATACACATGACCACCTCCCGCTTGTCTGTGTGGCATCGGTCGTGGGGGAGGCGGTTCAGGCGGTGGCGGTCAGTTTGTAGCCGACGCCCCGGACGGTTTCGATCATGGCAGCGTCGTCGCCCAGCTTCTGGCGGATGTGGCGGATGTGCACGTCGACAGTGCGGGTTTCGCCATAGTATTCGTGCCCCCAGATGCGGTCCAGCAGGTAATCCCGGGAAAGGACCCTGCCGGGGGACGAGGCCAGTGCCTTCAGCAGCTCGTATTCCTTCAGCGTCAGGATCATCTTTTCCCCGTTTCGGAACGCTTCGTAGTTTTCACTGTCGATCAGGATCGGGCCGACCTTGATCCTGTCGTCGGGGTTGCCGCTGGCGGATCGGCGCAGGATCGCCCGGACACGGGAAATCAGCTCCCGGACGGAAAAGGGCCGGGTCACAAAGTCGTCCGCGCCGTATTCAAAGGCGAGGACAACGTCCGCTTCGGTGCAGGATTCGGTTTCAACCAGTATGGGCACGGTGGAGATCGAGCGAAGGGTCTTGATCAGCTCAAGGCCGTCGATATCAGGCAGGTGGAGGTCAAGAAGGATCAGGTCGGCGCTGCTGTTGATGGCGTCGAGACCTGCATGGGTGGTATGTACGGCGTATCCTGTCGATGAGAGGGTTGTTGAGAGCAAATCGAGTATGTCCTGTCGGGCATCAACGCAAAGTATGGTTGGCTTCGGCATGGGAATCCCTCCTTCTTCAGTGTTCACTTCCTTTCGCCACAAAAGAAATGTTATTGTTCGGTATTAAAATTGTAACATACAATAATGGATTATTGCAAGCCGTGCGTCAAATTTAACATTGTATTGAATGGAACGATTCTGATTCAAGGCTTGTCCCCATCCCAAAGCGGTGGGGCAAACTTCTCCATGTGCATGCGCAGGTTGACGCAGCTGCGCAGCAGCCTGGCCGCTTCGGGCCACTCCGGGCGATCGTTCAGCAGCTGGAATTTGTCAAATTGGGTGCGGGGCAGCTTCATCAGTATGCGGCGCGCGCCGTTGGACATCTCAGGGGCAGGGGAGTGGCAGCACAGGCACACCGCGCCGCCGAGGTCGGGATCGAAGCGGGCGTTTCCGTCCACGGGCCGGCCGCAGAGCATGCAGGTGTCCATCCGGGGCGAGAGCCCCATCAGGCGCATGAAGTGGGCCTCGAAGGCGAAGGTCACCAGCTCCGGCGGCAGTTCGCCGTAGTTCAGGTGGGCCAGGGCCCGCAGCGTGGTGATGAACAGCTCCGGCGCGGGGGTGTCGGGCAGGATCGCCGTGTCCAGCAGCCGCAGCCAGTACACGCCGTGGCGCAGGCGGTCGTAGTCGCCCCGCAGCTCAAAGTAGCTGTCCGAGATCTGACACTGCTCCAGGGAGAAGCGCTCCTTGTGCTGGTAAAGCTGGAATTCGCCGCTGGTGAAGGGCTCTACGGCGTTGACCAACGGCGATTTCGGCCTGCGACAGCCCCGGGCAATGGCGTCCAGCCGGCCCATTTCCGGGGAAAAGATCGTGACCATGCGGTCGTAATCGGAATAATCCGCCCGGCGCAGCACCAGTCCGGGGGTGGTGATGACCGGCATGCCCTATTCCTCGTAGCCCAGCGCCCGCAGGTCGCCGGCGCGGTTGCGCCAGTCCTCGCGCACCTTGACCCACAGCTTCAGGTTCACCTTCGTGCCCAGCAGGCGTTCGATGTCGGCCCGGGCTTCGCTGCCGATGGTGCGCAGCATCGAGCCCTGCTTGCCGATGATGATGGACTTGTGGCTGGCCTTCTCGCAGTAAATGTTGGCGTGGATCTCGGTCAGCGTGTCTGAAATCTTCTGGATCTGAAGCATCTCCACGCCTACCCCGTGGGGCACCTCGTCCCGCAGGTTGCGCAGGGCCTTTTCCCGGATGATCTCCGCGCACATCACCCGCTCGGGCTGGTCGGTGATCATGTCGTCGGGGAAGTACTTCGGTCCCTCGGGCATGGCCTCGATCAGCAGCTTCAGCAGCAGCTCCACGTTTTCGCCGGTGCGGGCGGAGGTGGACACGATCTGGTCGAAGCCGCAGTCGTGCAGCCGGGCCAGCTGGGGAAACAGCTTCTCCTCGGGCACGATGTCGATCTTGTTCACCGCCAGGAATTTGGGGCAGTTCATCTTCGCGATGTCCTGCATCACGGCCATGTCGCCCGCGCCGATGTGCTGGCCGTCCACGACGCACAGCACCGCGTCCACGCCCTCCCGGGCATCGTTGGCGGACTTCATCATGTATTCGCCCAGCTTGGTGCGGGGCTTGTGCAGGCCGGGGGTGTCGACGAAGACGATCTGCCAGTCGTCTCCGGTGGGGCCGGACCTTCCGGTTGAGACGCCCAGCAGCTTGTTGCGGGTGGTCTGGGGATGGTTGGAGATGATGGCCACCTTCTCCCCGACGAAGCGGTTCATCAGGCTCGACTTGCCCACGTTGGGCCGGCCCAGTATGGCCACGAAGCCGGAACGGAATTTCTTATCAGACAATGGTCTTCCTCCATGCGTCGCGGGACACTCCAGGAGCATTCGGGCGACAGTATTCTTGAATTCATTATAGCACATGCGCGATAAAAGTACAATCGAACAAATGTTTGACAACTCGGACTTCCTGTGCTATAATCCACATATCAACCGATGGAGCAGCGACACGAAGTTCGTCCTTTGGGGAGGCCTTCAGGCCGCCGCTGTGGCGGCGCAGGCGCCGCTGCAACATCACCGTGCAATACAAGCAAAAGGGAGGGCGTCGGCATGATCTACACACACCGTTATCCGTCCCCACTGGGCCAGATCCTGCTCGCGGCGGACGACGAAGGGCTGACCGGGCTCTGGTTTGTTGAAAACCAGCGGCACATGGGCGAGGGGCTTTCGGCAGGCGCCGAAGAGCACCCATCGCCGTTTTTCGACGAGGCGACGCAGTGGCTGGATATCTACTTTTCCGGGCGCGATCCGGGATTTACGCCGACGCTGCACCTGACCGGACCGGACTTCCGCAGGCATGTGGGGGAACTGCTGCTCCAGATTCCCTATGGGATAACCACGACCTACGGCGAACTCGCCCGGACGATCGCCCTGGAGCGGGGGATCGAGCGCTTTTCCAGCCGCGCGGTGGGCGGCGCCGTGGGACACAACCCCATATCGCTGATCGTGCCCTGCCACAGGGTGCTGGGCAGCGGCGGTAAATTGACGGGCTACGGCGGCGGGTTGGCGCGCAAGGCCGCCCTGCTGAAGCTGGAGGGCATTGAAGTGTGAACCGATCCCATTTCCGACGCATACCATGGATCATGGAGGCGATGGGGATGGGACGCTCTTGCGGCAATGGGCCGACCAACAGCGGCACGCGGGTGGCCGGCATCGTGCTGATGGTCATCGGCATGCTGATGTTCCTGATATTCGTGCCCCGCTGGGTCTGGACCTCTGCGCTGGGCATCTGCCTGATCAGCGTGGGATTTCTGCTGTGGCGCTTCGGGGAATGACGGAATTCGATCAAATGTGACTAAAATCGCGCATTTCGGGGGAAAGCGCTGTACAGGGTGAAAATTGTGATATAATGAGGTATACCAAGGGAGGGCTATACCTTGTTGTACGCGATAATCGCCCTTGTGGCGTTGGTGATACTGACCGCATGGCTGATCTGGCGATGCAGAACGCTGCACGTGAGCCTGACGCGGACCCAGACGCACCTGCAGCAGATGCAGAAGGAGAAGGCCAGGCGGCAGAACCTTCAGCAGGTGCTGGAGCGGCGGGTGGCGGAGATCCGCCGCCTGCGCGAGCGCCTGGATGCCTATGAGAGCGATTTCCAGGAGATGGAGAGCCGCACCAGCGACCTGAACATGTCCCTGTTCAGAGAGAGCGGCCTGCGCATCCTCGCGGAAAAGGAGGAGGGCGCGAACCGGCTGAAGCTGGAGCAGCTGGAGAAGCAGGTCAGCGACGCCAGGAAAAAGCTGCGCCAGCAGCAGGACGAATCCGCCGAGACCATCCGGCGCATGCAGGACCTGATCAACAGCCAGGAAAAGGAGATCGCCCGCCTGCGCCAGGCCAATGCAAGGCGGATCAAGAAGCCTGCCGCCGATACAGGGCTTGAAAACCAGATCACGCTGGACGACGTGCTGGGGCAGTAGGAGAAACAGAAAGATCCTTCGCTTCGCCCAGGATGACAATGGAAAACAGATGTGTCATCCTGAGCGAAGCGAAGGATCTTTTTGGCTCAATCCCTGCCGTTCCAATCCGCCTTGGCGGGCTTTTCGGAGCTTTCCGCGTCGGGGGTGATCCAGATCGCGGACTCGCCGGGAATTTCCCACACCCGACCGCCGTATTCTGCCCGGCGGGGCTCGCCGCAGCGGTTTACGGCCAGGACACGGAAGCCGTCCTCGGCGGGTTCGCCGAATACATCCGCGCCGCCTTCGATCCGGCGCTCCACCAGCACGACGTCGGGGCCGGGGGCGATGAGCCGCAAGCTGCCTGTGCGCAGCACGGGGGAGGCCATGCGGTCGGTCATGATGCGGCGGTAGGTTTCCACCAGGGCCGCGTCCTCGCGTCCCCAGGGGTAGGTGGCGCGGTTGTAGGGGTCGGCCATGCCGGTCAGCCCGGCCTCGTCGCCGTAGTACAGGCAGGGCATGCCCGGCAGCGCGCAGATCAGCTGCCACGCGGCCACCATCCGCCGCTTGCCCCGTGCGTAGTCGCCGGGGCTCATCATGAACGGATGGCGGTAGACGCGATCCGGGGCCATGTCGCCGATGTCGGCAAACACGCTGATGGCGCGGGCGGTGTCGTGGCTGCCCAGAAGGTTCATCTCCGAATAGAAGAAGGGCGCGGGCATGTTTTCCCGCAGGTTTTCCAGCCTGCGCACGAAGGCGGCGGCGTCATTGCGGTAGCAGAAGAAGTCCAGCAGCGCGGTGCGCAGCGGGTAGTTCATGCAGCTGTCCAGCGTGTCGCCCAGGGCGTAGCAGCGCATCTCGCCGTAGGCCACCTTGTTGGTGGGATCCTCCCACACCTCGCCGATCAGCGCGCCGTCCCCGCGCTCCCTGAGGATGCGCGCGCGAACGCGGCGTATGAACTCCATCGGCAGCTCGTCGGCCACGTCCAGCCGCCAGCCCGCCGCCCCGGCCCTCAGCCAGTGGGCGATGACGCTGTCCTCGTCATTGATGATGAAGCCCTGGTAGCTCGGGGTGTCCTCGTGAACGTTGGGCAGGGTCTTGAAGCCCCACCAGCTCTCGTACTCGTCCGGCCAGTTGTAGAAGCGGTACCACTCCCGGTAGGGGGATTTGGGATCGTTGTACGCGCCGCCCTCGCCATAGCTGCCGTCCCGGTTGAAGTAGAGGCTGTCGGAGCCGGTATGGGAGAACACGCCGTCCAGGATCACCCGCATACCCCGCTTTTCCGCCTCGGCGCAGAGCGCCTGGAAGTCTGCCTCGGTGCCAAAGCTGGGGTCGATGGTCTTGTAGTCGCCGGTGTTGTACTTGTGATTGCTGCGGGCCTTGAAGATCGGGTTGAAGTACAGCACCGTCACCCCCAGGGACTGGATGTAGTCCAGCTTTTCCATCACGCCCCGCAGGTTGCCGCCGAAATAGTCGTTGTTGCAGTTGTCGCCGTATCGATCGTCGTTGATGACCAGCGTGGGGTCGTCGTCCCAGCGGATGTGGTAATAGCTGGCCGGGGGCAGGTTGCGCACGTCCTTCTCGCCGACGGCGTTGTAGCGATCCACCATGATCTGCAGCATCATGCCGTTGCGCATCCAATGGGGCGTGTCGTAGGCCGGGTCGTATACCGTCACCTGGTAGCCGCCGGGCTCGCGCTCGCTGATTGCGCCGACGCCGCCCAGGCCGTCCGCCGCGTTGCCCAGGTACCAGGTCCTGCCGTCGTCGCCCTCGGCGACGAAGAAGTACCACAGCAGTCCCGGCTCTTTGGGCAGCTTCAGCTCACCCTCATAGAGGTTGTCGTGGGTGGGCCTCATGGGCAGGCGCTTCTCGGCGTTTTGCCACCAGAGCCTCAGATAAACCCGGTGCAGGCCCTCGGCGAACACGCGCAGCCGGAGCTTTTTTCCGCAGGGCACGGCGCCAAGGGGCGCGCGGTACATGGGGTCGCGGGAATCGTGGTAGAGGTACATGGTCATTGCTCCTATCTCGTTAAATGGGAAATGGGAAATGGTTGACGGGGCGAGAGAATGTCAATCATTCATCGCTTCCCATTTCCCATTTCCCATTTTGCCGCCCTGTGGACAGGTGGGAATTACAGCTTCAGCGGCTTCAGGTGCCAGATCAGCCGGTTGTATTCCTCGATGGAACGGTCCGAGGTGAACAGGCCGGAGCAGGCGGTGTTCAGCACAGCCTTCCTCAGCCACAGGTCGCGGTTGTCGTAATCCGCCATCATTTCCTTCTGGGTGGTGATGTAGCTGGTCAGGTCCTTCAGCACGAAGTAGGGGTCGGCCATTCCGCCGTAGTCGCCGAACAGCAGGGAGTGGTAGATCTCCTGGAACATGCGGGGGTTCTCGGGGCACAGGGTGCCGTCGATCAGCTGCTCCATCACCTTGCGGACCTTCGGGTTGGTCTCGTAGATGTCATGGGCGCGATAGGTGGCGTAGCCGCTCTCCACCTCCTGGGCCGTCAGGCCGAAGATGTAGATGTTGTCCGCGCCGACCTGATCGTAGATCTCGCAGTTCGCGCCGTCCATGGTGCCCAGGGTCACCGCGCCGTTCATCATGAACTTCATGTTGCCGGTGCCGCTGGCCTCCTTGCCGGCGGTGGAGATCTGCTGGCTGATCTCGGTGGCGGGCATCAGCAACTCGGCCTGGGAGACACAGTAGTTCTCCAGGAACACCACGTTGATCAGCTTCGAGGCCCGGGGGTGCTTTCGCACCAGGTCGCCCACGGCGTTGATCAGCTTGATGGTCAGCTTCGCCCGGTGATAGCCGGGGGCCGCCTTCGCGCCGAAGATGAAGGTGCGGGAGTGAAATTCCTTCTCGGGATGCTCGTCGATGTCGTTGTACAGCATCATGATGCCCAGCGCGTTCATCAGCTGCCGCTTGTACTCGTGCAGGCGCTTGGCCTGGGCGTCGAAGATGCTGTCAGGGTTCATCTCAATGCCCTGGTGGCGAAATACGGCGTCCGCCAGGCGCAGCTTGTTGTGGTACTTGATCTCCTCGAACTTCTGGCGGAAGGCCGGGTCATCGGCGAAGGGCTTCAGCGCCTCGATCTTCTTCATGTCCTTGCGCCATTCGTCGCCGATGGCCTCGTCGATCAGGCTGGACAGCTCGGGGTTGCACTGCATCAGCCAGCGGCGATGGGTGATGCCGTTGGTGACGTTGACGAACTTCCGGGGCTCCAGCATGTAGAAGTCGTGGAAGGTCTGGCGCTTGAGGATGTCGGTGTGGATGGCCGACACGCCGTTGACGGAGTGGGTGTAGGCCACGCACAGGTTGGCCATGTGCACCTGGTTGTAGGCGAGGATCGCCATGTGGCCGATGCGCTCCCACTGGCCGGGGAAGGCGTCCCACAGCTTGGCGCACAGCCGGCGGTTCATCTCCTCGAGGATCATGTAAACGCGGGGCAGCTGCTCGCGGAACAGGCTCTCGGGCCACTTCTCCAGCGCCTCCACCAGCACGGTGTGGTTGGTGTAGGCGAAGGTGCGGCGGCAGATGGCCTCGGCCTCGTCCCAGCCCAGGCCGTAGTCGTCCATCAGTATGCGCATCAGCTCGGGGATGGCGACGGCGGGGTGGGTGTCGTTGATGTGGATGGCCACCTTGTCCGGGAAGATGGCAAAGTTGTAGCCGTAGGTATCGATGAACTCCTTCACCGCAAACTGTATGGAGGCGGAGGAGAAGAAGTACTGCTGCTTCAGGCGCAGCTCCTTGCCCTGGTAGCTGTCGTCGTTGGGATAGAGGATCTTGGAGATGACCTCCGCCAGCTCGCGCTCCTCCATGGCCTGCACATACTGGCCGCGGTTGAAGCGGCCCATGTCGATCTGGTTGACGGCCTTGGCGCTCCAGGTGCGCAGGAAGTTGACCTTTGTGCTGTCGTAGCCCACCACGGGGATGTCGTAGGGCATGGCCTGCACGGTCTTGTAGTCCAGGTGGCGGTAGTAGGTGCGGCCGTTGTCCTCATAGGTTTCGATGCGGCCGCCGAAGTGGATGTCCACCGCGTCCTGGGGATGGGGGATCTCCCAGATGTTGCCGCTGGCCAGCCAGTTGTCGGGCACCTCGACCTGATAGCCGTCCACCAGCCTCTGGCGGAACAGACCGAATTCATAGCGGATGGTGCAGCCCATGGCGGGCAGCTTCAGCGTGGTCAGGGAATCCAGGAAGCAGGCGGCGAGCCTGCCCAGGCCGCCGTTGCCCAGACCGGGCTCCGGCTCCTCCTCGAACACCACCGAGCGGTCGATGCCCAGCTCGTCCAGGGCCTTCATATAGTTGGTCTCATTGACCAGGTTGACCATGTTGTTGTGCAGCGCGCGGCCGACCAGGAATTCGGCGCTGAGGTAGTAGACCTTCTTGGCCTGCTGCGCCTTGCGGGCGTCGCGGGAAGCGCTGCGGCGCTGCATGATCTCGTCGCGCACCACCAGGGCCAGGGCCTGGTACAGCTGCTCCGGGGTGGCGTCGGCCACGTCGCAGGCAAACTGCGTATGCAGCTTGTTGAGTATGCTGTCCTTGATCTGTTCAACGGTCATCCGTTCAAAATTCACAAAAACACCTCCGAAAAAATAAGGCCTGACGGTAAGTTCAACCGTCACTATAACACAGAAAGGGGGGTTCTGCAATGGAGTGTGTGTTTATTTTTTGGTTGAAAACGTGCATCTTTGTGCATCTTCGCGCCGACTTCACGGGAAATACAAAAACGCTTTACAAAATATAGCATGAATTGAGGGGACAAGAGGGGGAGAAACCGATCCGCGGGATGGACTGTGCGCCACCATTCCGTCATTCAGCGGTTAAATTTGCATTTTTTAAATTCGAAAAATGCAAATTTAACCTTTGTATATATCGATCAGACGTGGAAATGGGCATGGAGATATGGTAAAATGGCAAAAGCAACACTACTTCGGGAAAGGTTGGATCGCGCTATGAAACCCTATGCTGAAATGTCCCGCGAGGAGCTGGAGAACGAGATCGCCCTGTTGAAAAAGGAATACCATAAATACCAGGCCATGGGCATCCACCTGAACATGAGCCGCGGCGTACCCTGCAAGGAGCAGCTGGATCTGTCCATGGGGCTGATGGACGTGCTGGATTCCGACAGCGACCTGACCTGCGAGGACGGCACGGATTGCCGCAACTACGGCGCGCTGACCGGCATCGAGGAGGCCCGCGAGCTGCTGGGCGACATGATGGAAAACAATCCAAAGGACATCATCATCTATGGCAATTCCAGCCTGAACGTGATGTACGATACGGTGTCCCGCGCCTATACCCACGGCATCATGGGCTCCACGCCCTGGTGCAAGCTGGACAGCGTGAAGTTCCTGTGTCCCGTGCCCGGCTACGATCGGCACTTCGCCATCACCCAGTATTTCGGCATCGAGATGATCCCCGTGCCCATGACGCCCAACGGCCCGCAGATGGACCTGGTTGAGAAGCTGGTGGCCGAGGACGAGGCCATCAAGGGCATCTGGTGCGTGCCCAAGTATTCCAACCCCCAGGGCTACTCCTACAGCGACGAAACGGTGCGCCGCTTCGCCCGGCTGGAGCCGGCGGCGTCGGATTTCCGCATCTTCTGGGACAACGCCTACGGCATGCATCACCTCTACGATGAAAAGCAGGATTACCTGATCGAGATACTGGCCGAGTGCAAGCGGGCGGGCAACCCGGACATGGTCTACAAGTTTTCCTCCACCAGCAAGATCACCTTCCCGGGCTCCGGCATCGCGGCGCTGGCCACCTCGCCCAACAACATGGAGGACATCACCAACCAGCTCAAGCGCCAGACCATCGGCCATGACAAGGTGAACCAGCTGCGCCACGTGCGCTTCTTCGGCAACATCCACGGCATGGTCGAGCACATGCGCAAGCACGCCGACATCCTTCGCCCAAAGTTCGAGATGGTAGAGAACACGCTGGAGGAAAAGCTGGGCGGCCTGGGCATCGGCAGCTGGACCAAGCCTCTGGGCGGCTACTTCATCCACTTCGAGAGCCTGCCCGGCTGCGCCAAGGCCATCGTGGCCCGCGCCAAGAAGGCCGGCGTGGTGATGACCCCGGCGGGCGCCACCTGGCCCTACGGCAAGGACCCGCAGGACAACAGTATCCGCATCGCGCCCTCCTATCCTTCCCCCCAGGAGCTGGCCACCGCCGCCGAGCTTTTCGCGCTGTGCGTCAGGCTGGTCAGCGCGGAGAAGCTGCTGGAGCAGAAGTGATCCGATCAAAACCAACGCGCCGCTGTCGACCGACAGGGCGCGTTGGTTTTTGAAAGCAATGCACAGACATAACAAAATTTGATAAATTTCGCCATATTCGCTGGACATAGGAGGGCTTAGCTGATATAATAGACGTATGTAACACCTGTTTTCGCCCGGTTGGCCGACAAAAGGAAGTGTTTCGACCTCATGTATTCCGAACAGCAGCTTTCGCGCTACCCCTTTTTCAAGCGGGCGTTTGAAAAGGACAGGATCAATTATGTGCTGGATCCACTGACGGGTCTGGTATCCCGCCAATATATACTCGGCTTTGTGCGTTCCCTGATCGAAGAGGGGACGCCCTTCACCTTTGGCATGCTGGATCTGGACAACTTCAAATTCATCAACGATACCTACGGCCACCATGTGGGCGACGGGGTTTTGATGGACGTGGCGAAGGGACTGTCCAAATACCTGGAGGGCTATGGCGTCGCGGGACGTTTCGGCGGCGACGAGCTGCTGTGGATCAACCTTCGGGACCGGACCTACGACGAAAAAAAGGCGTTTCTCGGCGAGCTGTATACCAACGCGAAGGTGCTGCGCAAGAACGTCCGTCTGGCGGATTGCGACCCTTTCATCACGGGTACCATCGGATGCGCCACCTATCCAGACGACGCCACGGATTACGAGAGCCTTTTCGCCATGATCGACAAGACCCTGTACCGGGGCAAGCGCAAGGGCAGGAATTGTTACATTATATATGTCAAGGAAAAGCATGCCGACATCCAGATCCGCCAGATCGCGCGGCGGGGCGTCTATACCTCGATGCGCAACCTGGTGCGCATGTTCGAGATGGTTCCGGGCATGAAGAACAAGCTGCATTCCGTCGCGCCGGTGATGATCGACGAGCTGAAGGTTTCCGACCTCTACTACGTCGACCGGCAGAGGATCATGAGGGGCATCCGCGTGCAAGGCATCCGGGAGGATGTGGGCGACATCGACCAATTGATGAACGACGAGCTTTTTGCCGCCAACGACCTGTCCGTCGTCGAGGCGCGCTGCCCACAGTTCTTCAGCGTGCTCAGCAGGTGGGAGGTAGAGTCGCTGATGGTGGTCCGCATCGGCATGGACAACGCGCCCACCGACGGCTACCTGGTGTGCGCGGAGCCCCGGAATCGCCGCCTTTGGCAGGAGGACGAATGCGCCCTCATGTTCTTCCTGGCGAAGCTGATCGCCGCGCGGCTGCGCATCGACGGCGAATCATTCGTGGGCGACGCGTGGTAATGGCCGATATTAAAAGAAGTAGTATTTTATCCTATTGATTTCATTGACATGATTTGCGGTCGATGCTATAATCCGAATTGTGCAAGGTGTCAATTTCGTGGCGTACTTGTAATATTCAGAGGGTACGCCGCACCTGTGACCGAAAAACGGTCCGGCTGATGCGCGGGCGCGAGGACAGCGCCGGACCGGTTGGCTGGAGGTGGGCGGTTGCAAAAACGCAGAACGGTCAAACAATACCGGGCGCTGGATCTGGCGATGTTCGCCCTGATGCTGACGGTGGCCGAGACGCTGGCCGTCACCGCCGCGCGGCGCTGGTTCCCAAACGAGCCCTATACCGTGTCTGTGACCCCGGCGGTCACTTGCATCGTGTTAATGCGCTGGGGGCCCTGGGCGGGGCTGCACGCCGTGTTGGGCGGCATCATATTCTGCATGACCTCCGGCGCAGGTATGAAGCATTATGCCATCTATTGCCTGGGCAACCTGCTGTCCCTGGCCGCGCTGGGATATGTCAGGGCCGCCACGCCCGAGGGCATACGCGAAAGCGTGTGGAAATCGCTGGCGCTGGCGCTTATGGTGACGGGGCTTATGCAGCTGGGAAGGGCGCTGGCCGCCGTTGTGCTGGGCAGCGACCCGGTTGCGGCGCTGGGCTTCTTTACCACCGATGTGATCACAGTGCTGTTTACGCTGGTGCTGATATGGATCGCCCGCCGGCTGGACGGCATATTCGAGGAACAAAACCACTACCTGCTCAGGCTGAGGCAGCAGGAAAACGAGGAAAGAGGAGGATACTGATGAGAGACAAGGGATCGGATTTTCTGATTTTTGATCAGGCCAGCGGCACTTATCGGGAAAACCCCGAACAGATGGTGCGCGACGATGTCGAAAAGCACTACTGGCTGCACGTAGGGCGCACGATCCTGAAGGATTGGCGTCTGTACGTGATGCTGCTGCCCACCCTGCTGGTCTTCCTGTTCTGGCGCTACCTGCCCATGTACGAATTGCTGGGCGCTTTCAAGGTCAGCGACCAGGTCAAGCCGGTGGCGGACCAGTACTTCGCGGGCTTCTCCTATTTCAAGACCCTTCTGGTTGGCGGCGGCGCCAGCGCCGGCATGTCGGCGGAATTCTGGCGGGCGCTGCGCAACACCTTCCTGCTCAGCTTCTACGGCCTGTGCTTCGGCTTCCCGATGCCCATCATACTGGCCCTGTTCTTCAACGAGATACGCTCCAACATCGCCCGCAGCGTCTACCAGGTGCTCACCTATCTGCCGAAGTTCATGTCCACCGTCGTCATGACCTCGCTGGTGATGATGCTGGTGAAGCAGGGCTCGCTGACCAGCGGCGCGGGCATCGTCAGCCAGTTCCTGGCGCGCCTGGGCCTGATCTCCCAGGAGACGGCCAACGCGGGCCTGCTGAACAACCCGGATTTCTTCCGCGGCATCTACCAGATCAGCGGCATATGGGAGACGGCGGGCTACGACAGCATCGTGTTCTTCGCGGCGATCATCGCCATATCGCCCACCAGCTACGAGGCGGCGCAGATCGACGGCGCGGGCAAGATGGCTCAGATGCGCTACGTGGTGCTGCCCAGCATACTCTCCACCATTGTCATCATGCTGATCATGCGCATCGGCTCGCTGCTGAACATCGGCTATGAGAAGGTGCTGCTGCTTTACAACACCAACACCTACGTGACCGCCGACGTGGTCTCCACCTTCGCCCAGCGCTACGGCCTGGCGGGCGCCCAGAAGGGCATCGCGTCCGCCGCCGAGATGATGAACAACGTGGTGGGCATGCTGCTGGTCATCGGCGCGAATACGGTGGCCCGCAAGGCGTCCAACGTGTCGCTGTACTAAGGGGGGATTTCAATGAAAAGAAAACTCGAAGTCTCCGAGCTGATCTTTAAGATCGTCAGCTATACGCTCCTGACCGTGTTCGCACTGGGGTGCCTGTACCCGTTCCTGTACGCGGTGTCGGCCTCCATCAGCGGGCGTCACGCCGTGGACTACGGCGAGGTGGTTCTGTTCCCCAAGGACATCCAGTTCGACGCCTTCCGCAGGATGTTCAATGACAACATGTTCTGGAATTCCTATTCCAACACGCTGTTTCTGACGGTCTACGGCACGCTGTGGGCGCTGGGCGTGGCCATACTGGGCGCCTACGCCCTGTCCAAGAAGCGGCTGCTGTTCCGCAAGGTGTTCAACTTCTACCTGGTGTTCACCATGTGGTTTTCCGCCGGCATCGTGCCCCAGTACCTGAACTACCTGGCCACCAAGAATGTGTTCAATTCCGTGGGCATCATGGACGACAAGTGGCTGGTGGTCATCGCCATGGGCATGGCGGCGATGAACATCATACTGCTGCGCAATGCCTTTGAGAACGTGCCCAGCGAGATCGAGGAGGCCGCCATCGTCGACGGCGCGACCGAGTTCGGCGTGCTGAGCAAGGTTTTCATCCCCATGTCCAAGTCCACCATCGCAACTGTGGCGCTGTTCTTCGCCATTTCCCGCTGGAACGGCTACTTCTGGGCGCGCCAGATGATCTCCAACGCCCACGAGCATCCGCTGCAGGTGTTCATCCGACTGACGCTGGAGGACTTCACCAATTCCGAGACCATGGCCGGCTGGAACGAGAGCTACGCCTCGGATTCCGTGATCTACGCGCTGATCGTCTGCTCCATCGTGCCGATCCTGATCATCTACCCCTTTATCCAGAAGTACTTCGCCAAAGGCACCAATGCCGGCGGTGTGAAGGAATAAAATCAAGGAGGAATCTCGTATGAAGAAGCTCTTGTCGATCCTGTTGGCCTGCGTCATGCTGCTGTCCTGCGCCGCGCTGGCCGAGGACACCGTGCTGCGCATGGCCACCGGCTACAATAGCACCAAGACGGGCATCGCTTTCGATGCCGAGACCGCCGGCAGCGGCGTGACTCTGGCCGACGGCAACACCTACAACACCGGCGACCTGAAGCCCACCTGGGTGGAGCTTGAGAAGATCCTCGGCGTGAAGTTCGAGGACAAGTACCAGGGCAACAACACCACCAAGGAGTTCGAGTTCTGGAAGGACCGCCTGAACGAGGTCGACATGATCAGCGGCACCGCCGCGACCCTGTCCGAGTACGGCGAGGCCGGCAGCCTGGTCAACCTGGCCGATTACCTGGACCAGATGCCCTCCTTCAAGGCCTACCTGGACGCGAACCCCATCGTCCGCCTGTCCATCACCGGCAACACCGATACCGGCGCCATCTACTTCAGCCCCTACTTCGACGGCGTCAACGACATCGAGCGCATGCCCCTGATGCGCGTGGACTGGGCGCAGAAGCTGCTGGACGGCGAGGGTGAGTTCACCGCCGACGCCTGCAACGACACCGCCGCGCCGGTCTACCAGCCCTACATGCCCACCAGCGGCACCATCGAAATCGAGACCGTGAAGCTGGACGGCTCCGGGGTCGAGACCGTCACCAAGAACTACGACGCCGCCGGCAACATCGTGGCCGCCATGAACGAGAAGGGCGCCATGAGCGGCGTCGAGGCCGTCAACATGCTGCGCGCCTACATCGACGCGGCCTACGGCGGATACTACGGCACCGAGCGCTCCAACCTGTTCGTGGGCCAGAACGCCGCCTGGGACGCCGACGAGATGGTCGCCCTGCTGCGGTGCGTGGTCGCCAATCCCCAGACCCTCAACGGCACCGATTCCGTACAGGGCCTGTTCACCCGCGAGGAGGCCAACAACCAGCGCCGCGTGGATATGATCCGCCTGGCCGGTCACCTGTTCGGCGTGCGCGGCATGGAGAGCCGCCAGGATTACCTGTACATCGGCAACGACGGCATGCTGCATGACGCCCGCCAGGAGGCGGCCGCCTACCAGGCCATGGGCCGCATGAACGACATGGCCAAGGAGGGCCTGATCTCCAAGGCGTTTATGGACTCCTCCGAGGAGAACAGCGGCACCTATCTGGAGAACGACCTGGGCTTCATGAGCTACGACTACAACCAGACCCAGACCATCATGAACGCCACCAAGCTGCAGGACGGCGAGAAATACATGGCGGTCCTGGTGCCCGTGGCCCGCTGGTATGACGGCACCGACGAGAACGGCGTGTACATGCGCTTCACCGAATCCTGGCGCTCGGTCAAGACCGACGGCTGGGCCATCTCCAAGGCCGGCGTCGAAGGCGACGAGGCCAAGCTGAACGCGGCGCTGAGCCTGATCGACTACGCCTTCTCCGACAAGGGCCAGATCCTGATGAGCTACGGCCCTGACGCCTTCATCAAGACCAAGGACGACGGCAGCTACGAGACCTTCGTCTTCAACGGCAAGGAGATGCCCGTCATCGCCGACGCCACCTACGCGGAGCTGTGGGAGAAGGCCAGCGGCAACTATACCAACTACGCCCGCATGTATCTGGGCTCCACCCTGTCCTTCGCCAAGAGCCAGGCCTTCGAGTACCAGTGCACCCACGAGGTCGGCAAGGAAGGCGCGGGCCACATCTCCACGGCCATCGGCCTGGGCGTGATCAAGCATCCCGAGCTGGCCATCACCGAGAATCGCTGGTACACCTCCGTGCCCACCGTGCTGCCCAACACCAAGACCGAGAACGATATGCTGAACACCTTCAGCGCCCTGACTGCCAGCGGCAAGTTCAACCTGGGCAAGGACGGCGAGAACGTGTTCGTGGATCTCATCGTCAAGGGCTTCACCCTGGACGGCATGACCAGCGCGGACGAGGCCGCCGCCACCGTGACCGACAGCTGGGGCGGCACCCAGTATTCCTTCCTGAAGACCACTGCCTGGCAGCGCCTGCAGGACTACTACAACAGCCTGAACGGCTGATGAGCCAGCCCTGGAAGGGGTAAAAAACCAAAGTCCGTCCGCCCCGCGCGGCGGGGCGGACGGTTATCCTGAGATGAGCGGGGGAAAGATCGTCATGTATAAAAAACAAATGACTGTGCAGCGGGTCATATGTCTTTTGTCAATCGTCGCCAGTGTGATCGTATTTATATACGCGCTTGGGAGCATGACAGATATGTATGACAGTCTCAAGCCCACGATGATGAACGACAATGACTTTACCCAGACCATGGTGCCGGGGTCCATCGTCTATTACGACATGCAGCCCTTCAACCATGCGCTGCTTCGCGTGAGCATTGGATTGATCCTGCTGTCCTGCCTGCTGTTTTTGATGAACACGCATGTGCGCAGGAAATACTATATCGGCAATTACATCGCGGTCATACTGAACGTCGTCGCAAACGTGTGCGTGGCCGCCTGGGCCCACGGCCAAATCATGGCCTTCCGCGCCCAATTCCTGACCGTCGACTTCGCGGCGCTGGAGATGTTTGCCACGGCTATGAAGACCCTATACACGGAATCCACGTTCTGGTTCGACATTCACTACGCGGTATTCGGGCTGACGCTGCTCGTGTCCGTGCTGCTCGTGGTGAATATGTTCTGGAAGATCCGGCTGATGAATGAAGAAAAACGGCTGCTTGCGGCCGGAAAGGCGGTGTCGGCATGATGAATGACCAGTCCGTTCGCCTCGATCGCATGCGTTTTACAAAGAATACCACGTCCTCCCGGCTGGTGCTGTTGGCCATCGTATTGGACGCGCTGTACTTTGTCAGCCTCTATAGAATCAATTTGGATTATTACTACAACATGATGATGGGCGCTTCCATCCTCTATAACCTGGTGTTCATGCTGGCGGCTTTCCTGGCCTCCGAGGGCGTGAAGAACTATAAGCAGAGCTTTTCCGGGGTGCTGTGCGTGCTGGGCGTGATCCAGATCGCCCGGATATTCATACTGCCGGTACCGGCCCACCAGACGACGGTCACCGTCGGCGGCGTGGAGCTGCTGGCGATGAGCAACGGGCAGTTCACCCGGGCCGTGATCTATCTCGTGGGCTCTGCCGCCTGTCTGTTCGTGGCCGCGGTGATCAACTTCACGAAGAGCCGCGCGCTGCAGGCGCATATCGCCGGCCTGGAAGGCCAGAAGGCATAGGGGAGGGCGCACCATGGCACAGTTGAGTTTACAGCATATCGATAAAATATACGACAACAACGTCCAGGCGGTGTACGATTTCAACATCGACATCAAGGACGGCGAGTTGATCGTGCTGGTCGGCCCCTCGGGCTGCGGCAAGTCCACCACGCTGCGCATGGTCGCGGGCCTGGAGGACATCTCCCGGGGCAACCTGCTGCTGGACGGGCGGGACATCACCCGCGCGCCGGCCAAGGACCGGGACATGGCGATGGTGTTCCAGAACTACGCGCTGTACGGCCACATGACCATCTATGAAAACATGGCCTTTTCGCTGCTGCTGCGCAAGGAGGACCCCAACGTCATACATAAGAAGGTGCTGGCGGCGGCGGACATACTGGGCCTGACCAGCCAGCTGAACAAGAAGCCCTCCCAGCTCTCCGGCGGCCAGCGCCAGCGCGTGGCCATGGGCCGCTCCATCGTCCGCAACCCCAAGGTGTTCCTGTTCGACGAGCCCCTGTCCAACCTGGACGCCAAGCTGCGAGGCGCCACCCGGCGGGAGATACTGCTGCTGCACAAGCGGCTGAACGCCACGATGATGTACGTCACCCACGACCAGACCGAGGCGCTGACCCTGGCGGACCGCATCGTCTGCATGTCCATGGGCCACGTGCAGCAGGTCGGCACGCCGCTGGAGCTGTACGATTCGCCCAACAACACCTTCGTGGCGGGCTTCATCGGCCTGCCGCCGATGAACTTCTTCGACGTGACCTTCGAAAACGGCGCGCTGCACGGCAAGGGCTTCGAGGTGGCGCTGAGTGACGAGGAGAAGGCGACGCTGGCAAATTACAACCGAAAGGCCATCACTCTGGGCGTGCGCCCCGAGGACATCGCCGAGGGCGGCACGCTGGCGGTGAAGGTGTTCTCCAACGAGAACCTGGGCATGAACACGCTGGTGCATGGCCACATGGGCGATAATATCCGCGTCACGGCCAAGCTGAGGGGCTGGACCGACTACAAAAACGGCGACACCGTCCAACTGGGCTTCAGGCGCAAGCACTTCTTCGACAAGGAAACCACCAACGCCATACGGAAAGGGGATCGGTGAGACATGGCAAACCAGCCCAAGGGTTTCAGTGAATTCATTCGCAAGCGCATCGTCGCCCTGAAGCGCAAGCCCCAGACCATCGCCCTGATCGCCTTCGCCCTGGCCTTCGTCTACTATTCCCTGAACCTGACGAAGATATCGGATACCACGGCGTACATCAACCTGCCCGGCATGGGCCTGGCGGGCTTTGCCACGATGCTGTTTTCGATACTGCTGATGGTGTGCTTCATGAACGCCTTTCCCCATCGCAAGAAGGTGAATGTACCGATGCTGGCGCTGATGTTCGTGCTGGTGGCCATCATCATCTACGCCGGCATCTTCTATCAGGGCCGCATTACCGAGGCGTTGACCCGGGAGGTCAACCCCATCGTTGTGAGCGATGACAAGGTCTATATCGCCCAGGCCCAGACCATGCTGACGGTCCACCGGATCATACTGATCATCGGCGTGGCGCTGGTGGCGCTGTTGCCGGTGTACTCCAAGGCGCTCAAGAAGATCAACACCAACGTGGATGTGGAAGAGAACGGCGATATGGGCGCCATCGACATCAGCGGGGAGGACGCATAGTCGCCCCGAGGCGCGGCGGCGCATACAGGCATGGCTCGAAAGCAGAAGAACCCGCCCAGGGAGCCTGATCGCTCGGCGGCGGAGTACTACAAGCTGAATCTCAAGGCCGTGGATGACCTGGTCACCGCGGACGAGAGCAATTCGCCCAAGGTGAGCGAGGCGGAGCTGCGCAGGTACCGCTCCGGCCCGAAGGTCAGGCTTTCCGATACCCTCAAGGCGCTGCTGATCAAATTCTGGTTCAACGGCGCGACCTGCTTCTTCTTCCTTTGGGGGCTGGGCACCTACCTGCACAGCTGGCTGGACCAGATGGCGGTGCTGGCGCTGGCGCTGGGGGCGGTGAACGACCTGCTGACCAACAACGTCTTCAGGTTCTACGCGAAGACGCCCGGCGGCAACGACCGCTGGATGATGTTTCCCCAGAGGGCCTTTTACACTCTGCCGCTGAATGTGATCTACGCGGGGTTGCTGCTTTTTCTGGTTTTGATGACCTACAGCGCCGTCAACGCCGCCATCATCGCTGTCACCGGTGCGGTGGGCACCGTACCGCTGGGTGTGGGGCCGATACTCTTCGGCGTGTTCACCACCGCCTGGGATACGCTGCTGATCAAGATCAAGCATACGGCGCAAAGCGTCCTGGCGGATGCCAGGCGCGCCTCAAAGGGAGTGTAATCGCCCGTGTTTCATGCCATCTATGTGGGCGCCACCTCGGCGTGCTTTGAGCTGGAAAACCAGTCGCCCTACCTTGCGCCAGAGCCCTGGCGGGCCCTGCTGGACGGCGCGCCGGTGAAGGAGGGACGTGAGAACGTGTTCTCCCTCTTCGGCCTCAAGCCCGGCGAAACCTACGCTGTGACGCTGTGCGTCGGATCGGATGCCTGCACGGTCGAAATCACGACGAAGGGCGAGCGCTGCGCCATAAGCGTGAAGGACTTCGGCGCGAAGGGCGACGGCGCGACCGTGGATACCACCGCCATACAGGCGGCCATACTTGCCCTGCCGGAAAAGGGACGACTGGTGTTCCCCGCCGGGACTTACCGGACGGGCCCGATCCTGCTCAAGAGCCATATGACGCTGGAGCTGACCGAGGGCGCGACCCTGCTGGGACTGACGGACAAGGCGGATTATCCGGTGCTGCCGGCTGTCGCCCGGGATTTAAACGGCGGCCCTGGCGTACACCTTGGCGGGTTCGAAGGCTTGCCGCGGGATATGTATGCGGCCCTGATCACCGCCGAATACGCGACGGACATCACCATCGTCGGCCCGGGCCGCGTGGACGGCAACGCCCAGAACGGCATATGGTGGCAGACCTTTGAATCGGACCCGGTGGCCCGGCCCCGGCTGATGTTCCTGAATCGCTGTGACAACGTGACGGTCCACGGCATTGCCGCCGCGAACGCCGCCTCCTGGCACCTGCACCCCTATTACTGCCGCGATGTGCGTTTCTTCGACGTGTCCGTATCGGCCCCGAAGGACAGCCCCAATACCGACGCCATGGACCCAGAGTGCTGCGACGGAGTGGACATCGTGGGCTGCCGCTTCTCGGTGGGGGACGACTGCATCGCCATCAAGTCCGGCAAGCTGGAGCTCTACCGCCTGTGCCCCGCGTCGGCCGATTCCCACACCATCCGCAACTGCCTGATGTCCTTCGGACACGGCGCGGTCACGTTGGGCAGCGAGATCTCCGGCGGCGTCAAGGCGCTGTCGGTCAGCCAGTGCCTGTTTCGGCAGACCGACCGGGGCCTTCGCATCAAGACCCGCCGGGGTCGCGGCAGGAACTGCGACATCGACGGCATCGCCTTCGACAACATCCGCATGGAGGGCGTGCTGACCCCCATCGTGATGAACATGTGGTACCGCTGCGTGGACCCGGACGGCGATTCCGAATACGTGCAGGGCCGCGCGCCGCTGCCGGTGGATGCGCGGACGCCCCGCCTGGGCCGGTTCCACTTCTCCAACATGGAGTGCGTCGATGCCGAGGTCGCCGCCTGCTACTGCGACGGACTTCCGGAGGAGCCCATCGAAGAGGTAGTGCTGGAAAACGTGTATGTGCGCTTTTCGGAGAATGCCCGTCCAGGCGTGCCCTCGATGTTTACGAACGCGCCGGAGCATTGTCGCCTGGGCCTGTGGTTTGAAAACGTGAACCGGGTGAAACTGAAGAACGTCGTCGTCGAGGGTCAGGCGGGAGAGGCTGTTCTGACGCGAAATGTTGGGGAGACCGTCGTCGAATGACAGTCGGTTTATGGCTGTCCCGACGCCATTGTCGCGGCGGCCTCCAGGCCGCCACCGTGGCGGCGCAGGCGCTGCCACTACAAGGAGCAGAGAACTGAACGGACCGATTAAAATGAGGTGCAGTGCCATGTATGAGGCCATAGACCGCTACGTCTTCAGCCTGATCGAGCGATCCACGCCCGAGCGCACCGTCTGGAACATCGAACGGATGCGGGAGGGCGTGCCCACGAACTGGAACTACATCGACGGCTGCATGCTCACCGCGCTGCTGGAGATGGCGGAGATCTGCGGCGACGACCGGTATTTTGATTTCGTCAAGGGCTTTGTCGACGCCTTCGTGGGCGAGGACGGAGCGATCCGCACCTTCCGGCCCGAGCGGCGCACGCTGGACGACATCAACGAGGGCCGCGTGCTGTTCCCGCTCTATGATCGGACGGGCCTGGCGCGGTATCGCCTCGGGGCGGAGACTCTGAAAAAGGCGCTGGACGCCCAGCCCCGCACCCCGGAGGGCAGCTTCTGGCACAAGCAGATCTATCCCAACCAGGTCTGGCTGGACGGCATCTACATGGCCATGCCCTTCCTGGCGCTGTATGAAAGGCACTTCGGGCGCGGGGACTATTCCGACGTGCTCAATCAGGTCAAGACCGTGCGGGCGCGCATGCGCGACGACGCCACCGGCCTGTACTACCACGGCTATGACGCCAGCCGCAGCGCCTTCTGGGCCGATCCGCAGACGGGACTTTCCCGCAGCTTCTGGCTTCGCAGCATCGGCTGGTTTGCCGTGGCGCTGGCGGATCTGGCAGAGTTGCTGCCCGCAGGCGAAGGCCGGGATGCGATGGGGGAGATTCTCGCCGACCTGACGGCCAGCGTGTGGAAATATCGCGACCCTGAGACGTCGATGTACTACCAGGTGCCCAACAGGGCCGGCGAAGCGGGAAATTACATGGAATCCAGCGGCAGCGCCATGCTGGCCTATGCCATGCTGAAGGGCGCGCGGCTGGGCGTGCTGGACCCGATGTACGCCGACAGGGGCCAGGCGACCTTCGACGGCATCGGCAGGCGCTATCTGTCCTTTGAGGACGGGGCGCTGCATCTGGGCGGCATCTGCCTGGTGGCCGGCCTGGGCCCGGAGGACAATCGGCGGCGGGACGGCAGCTATGCCTACTACATATCCGAACCGGTGGTGGCCAACGACGCCAAGGGCGTGGCGCCCTTCGTGCTGTGCTATACCGAGGTCAAGCGGCGCGATCCGGGCAGGAATTGACGGCCAGGAATGAACGAATACACTCAAGGAGGCAGTGATATGGCGTACCTGACGCTGAAGAATATCAACAAGATTTACCCGAATGGCTATCACGCGGTCCACAATTTCAATCTGGAGATTGAGAAGGGTGAATTTGTCGTGTTCGTAGGCCCTTCGGGCTGTGGCAAGTCGACCACCCTGCGCATGATTGCCGGCCTTGAGGATATTTCCAACGGCGAATTCCTGATCAACGGTGTGCGGGCCAACGAGATGGGGCCCCGGGAGCGGGAGGTCGCCATGGTGTTCCAGAGCTACGCCCTGTACCCCCAGATGACCGTATACGACAACATTGCCTTCGGCCTTACGCTTCAGGGCGTGGACGAGGAGATTATCGAAAAGCGGGTGCAGAAGACGGCGAAGATACTGGGCCTGACCGACTACCTGGACCGCCTGCCCCGGGCGCTGTCCGGCGGCCAGCGCCAGCGCGTGGCCATCGGCCGCGCCATCATCCGCAAGGTGGGCATCTTCCTGATGGACGAGCCCCTGTCGAACCTGGACGCCAAGCAGCGCGTGACCATGCGCTATGAGATCGCCCAGATCCACCAGGAGACCGGCGCCACCACCATCTACGTCACCCACGACCAGACCGAGGCCATGACGCTGGCGGACCGCATCGTGGTGATGAAGGACGGCTACGTCCAGCAGATCGGCACGCCCTACGAGCTGTACCACAAGCCGGCCAACGTGTTCGTGGCGGGCTTCATCGGCGAGCCGCCGATGAACTTCGTCCGGGACGTCGTGAAGAACGGCTGCATCGCCATGGGCGACAACACGCTGGACCTGCGGCCCAAGTACGCCGATATCGGCAAGTACGAGGGCAAGGAGATCGTGTTCGGCTTCCGTCCCGAGGCCGTCAGGCTGGGCGAGGTCGCCGGCGCCTGTGTCGTCAATTGCCGGGTCGAGCTGACGGAGATGCTGGGTGACAACACCAACGTCTATATCACCGCCGGCGACAGGCAGGCCATACTGAAGGTGGATTCCCACGACACGCCGGATATGGACGCGGACATCACCTTCTCCATACCGATGGAGGACGTATACCTGTTCGACGCCCAGACGGAGAATGTGATCGTGTAACAGGACATGAGAAGTCTGTCCCGAATATTGTCGTGTCGTAGGACGAGGCTGTAGCGGCGGCGTCTACGCCGCCACTGTGGCGGCCTGGAGGCCGCCGCTGCGGCGTTGTTTGCAACATGGTGATATGTCTTATCACAGAAAGGAACGAATACCATGAACATCGGCATACGCCTGCATGATACCGCGCCGGGATCGCTTCAGGAGCGCCTGGGCTTTGCCCGGAAGCAGGGCTTTTCCTGCGTCCACCTGGCCCTCTCCAAGACGATTCCCGGCTTTTCGATGGACGACGCGCCTGCGCTGTTGAATGCCGCCCTGGCGGATGAACTGAAGGAAGCTTTCAAAGCGCAGGGCCTTGATTGCGCGGTGCTGGGCTGCTACCTGAAGCTGGCCACGACCGACGCGGAGGCGCTGGAGCATACCCGGGACATCTACCGCGCCCACCTGCGCTTTGCCCGAATGATGGGCGCGGGCGTGGTGGGCACCGAGACGCCGCTGGCGTCGGGCGTCCCGCTGGACGCTGACAGCCCGGAGGCGTTGGCGCTGTTCCTGCGCTGTGTCGAGCCCCTGGTGCGATGCGCGGAAGAGGAGGACGCGATACTGGCCATCGAGCCCGTGGCCTGCCACATCGTCAATACCCCCCAGCGCATGGAACAGCTGCTGGACGCGCTGAAGTCGGATCACGTGCGGGTGATCCTGGACGCCGTGAACCTGCTGACCCGGGACAACTGCGCCCAGGCCGACGCCATCGTAGACGAGGCCATCCGGCGCTTCGGCGACCGGGTGAACGTGCTGCACATGAAGGATTTCACCGTCGATTCTGACGCTTATATGACAAAGGCCTGCGCCTGCGGCACGGGCCTGATGCGGTATGGGCGGCTGCTGGCCTTCGCAAGGGCGAAGGGCCTGCCCATGACGCTCGAAAACACCACCCCGGAAAACGCCGAGGCGGCGCGGCTGCTGCTTGAAAGGCAGGCGGAGGGATTGGCATGAGGTATGTGGTTGCAACGGACGGCAGCGGCGATTTCACTGCCCTCCAGGCAGCGGTGGACGCCGCCGCGCCGGGGGATGAGATACTGGTGAAGCCCGGGATCTACCGGGAAAGGGTGGTGGTTCACCGCGACGGCCTGCGCATCACGGGCGAGGACGGCGCGGTGCTCACCGGCTCGGGCTGCGCGAAGGATCAATATCCGGACGGAAGGGACAAGGGCACCTTCCTGTCCGCCACCCTGTTGGCGCTGGGCAGCGACCTGACCGTGGAAAACCTGACCGTGCGCAACGACGCCGGGGATGGCCGACAGGTGGGCCAGGCCGTGGCGGTCTACGCGGCGGGGGACAGGGGACTTTGGAAAAACTGCCGGTTTATCGCCCATCAGGATACCCTTTTCTGCGGGCCGGTAATGCCAAAGGTGCTGGATGAGATCGCGCCGCGGACGCTGGACACCGTGACCTGCGTGCCTTCGACGGGGGATTGCCCGCCCACCCATGAGCGACAGTGCTTTGTGAACTGCTATATCCAGGGGGATGTGGATTTCATATTCGGTCCCTACCGCTGCTGGTTTGAGCGCTGCACGCTGTTCATGAACCAGAGGGGCGGCTGGTACACGGCGGCGAACACCCCCGAAGCGCAGCCCTGGGGCCTGGTGTTTCACCGCTGCCGACTGACGGGGGAATGCGAAAGCGGCGCGGCCAGCCTGGGCCGGCCCTGGCGGCCTTATGCCCGGACGCTGTTCCTGGCCTGCGAGATGGACGCGCACGTCAACCCCGCGGGCTTCGAGGACTGGCAGAACTGGGACGGCGTGCGCCCCGTTACCCGGCGCTGCGGCGAGTGGGGCACCACCGGCGCGAGGGCCGAATTGACGACCCGGCACCCGGGCCAGGCGATCCTTACCGACGCGGGGGCCGCCTTGGTGACGCCGGACGCGGTGCTGGAGGGCTGGCAGCCGGGCGGATGGGATGGATTATAATGGCTGTAAAAGGACGGGTTCTGATTTGCCGGGAATCGACAAATCAGAACCCGTCCTTTTAATACTAATCTCAACCTAAACCTATACAATCCTGCAGCGCCTTTTCCGCCATACCGGCGTTGAAGTCCCTTGACTTGCCGCCACGCCGCCGTTTCTCCCTTCCCCGTATCACAGCATGATGCAGATCATCCCACCGCTGCCCTCGTTGATGACCTTTTCCAGGGCCTGGCGCAGCTTCTGGCGGGCATCCTCGGGCAGGCGGTTCAGCTTGCCGCTGACGCCCTCCCGCACCAGGTCGCTGAGCGTCTTGCCGAAGATCTCCGTCTCCCAGATGGCGTCGCCGCCGGCCTCCATCTTCTCCTTCAGGGACCGGGCCAGCTCCTCGGACTGGGCCTGTGAGCCGGCGAAGGGATTGACCTCGGTCTGTATGTCTGCCCGGATCAGGTGCAGCGACGGCGCGTTTGCCCGCAGGCGAACGCCGTAGTGGCTGCCCTGGCGGGCCAGCTCCGGCGGCTGTAGGGTCAACTCGTCCAGCGCGGGCGAAACCACGCCGTAGCCGCTCTCCCGGGCCTGCGCCAGGGCGCCGGCCACCCGGTCGAAGGCGCGCTTGGCGGCCACCAGCTGCTTCATCAGGCCGAACAGGTGGGCCTCGCCCTCGATGCTTTCGCCGCAGGCCTCGCCCAGCACCCGGTAGAACAGACCGTCCTTCAGGCTGAGCCGGTACTCCAGCGCGCCGCGGTTCAGGTCGATGCGCGCCGGCAGGGCGTCCTCGGTGTACGCATTCTCATCCAGTGCCGCCTTCAGAAGGCCGTGGTCCCGCACCCGGTGCATGCTTTCCGCAGCCTGGCGCACGGTGTCCAGCACCGACTGGCCCAGCCAGTGGCCGTCCGCCAGCGCTGTGAGCCATGCGGGCGTCTGGATGCGCACCTCGCGGATCGGAAATTCGAACAGCAGGCTCTCCAGCAGCGCGTTCAGGTCCTCCAGGCGCATGTCCTGGGCGTTCACGGCGTGCACGGGAACGCCATGCTGACGGGCGAGGCCGTCGGCCAGCCGCTGCGTATCCGGCGCGGCGGGATTTTTTGAATTGAGCACGATGATGAAGGGCTTGCCCAGTGCCTTCAGCTCGCCGATGACCCGGGCTTCCGCCGCCTCGTAGGCCGATCGGGGCATGTCCACCACGCTGCCGTCGGTGGTCACCACCGCGCCGATGGTGGCATGCTCCCGGATCACCCGCCGGGTGCCCAGCTCCGCCGCCTCTTCGAAGGGGATGTCGTGGTCGTACCAGGGCGTGCGCACCATGCGGGCGTCGCCGTCCTCGCTCAGGCCCAGCACCCCCGGGATCAGGTAGCCCACGCAGTCCACCAGCCGGACCCGGGCCGTCGCGCCTTCCCGCAGGCGCACCTCCACCGCCTCGTCCGGCACAAAGCGCGGCTGGGTGGTCATGATGGTGCGGCCCGCGCCGCTCTGGGGCAGCGCATCCACGGTGCGGTCCCTGGCGCTCTCCTGGGCGATATTGGGCAGCACAAGCAGCTCCATGAACCGCTTGATGAAGGTCGATTTCCCGGTGCGGACCGGCCCGACGACGCCGAGGTAGATGTCCCCGTCGCAACGGCCCGCGATATCCCGGTACAGTGTATTTTGATCCATGGGCCCCGCCTCCTGAATGCGTTTTCACCTCCAGCCTATGAGGGGACGGGACCCGTTATGTCTGCGCCTTTATATCATTTGGGGCAGATGTGGCAGATGTGGCAGCTCATATATTACTATATACATTTTGGAAAATGTAATAGCACTATATAGACCTGCCACATCTGCCACACTTTCAGCCGGGAGAAGGTTGTCACGCAACGGCCCTTGCATTTCCCCGACGCAGGCATTATAATGTTGGGCGAACAAACACTCACGGAGGCGGAACATGAAGCAGGGGCATCGGTCCAACCACAGGCGCAGGAAACCGCGGAACATCGTGTTGACGGCGTTCTGCGTCGCACTGGCGGCAATCCTGATCGGCATGGGTATTTACGTGGCCCAGTGGTATCTGAACCTCGGCCGCATCAGGGCTGAAGGCGAGCGCTATGCCCGGATGTACTCCGGCAGGGATAACGCGCCCGCGACGCAGCCCATCCAGCCCGTCGCCACTCCGTTGCCCACCACCCAGCCGACGGTCGCGCCAACGGCTGGCCCAACGCCGGTTCCCACCGCCGAAACCACGACTGCGCCGGTTCCCACGAAGCGCCCCATACCGACACCCACCCGCATGCCTGCCATCGGTCCGGACGCCGACATGCCCGTTGTGGTGGATGTGCCGATTCCCGCCGGGGCGACCGCCGGGATCGCTTCCAACACGCCGACCCCTGCCGGACCTGGCGCCGGCATGTCCATGGCGGAGGACGCGCCGATTTCTGCCGAAGCGGCCGAAGAGACCGCGTCCACACGCAGTCCCGTCAATCCCCCTGACAGCGACATGCCCGTGCCCGTGGACGAGCCCATCCCCACCCCCGACAGCGACACGCTGGTCATCGCGCTGCCCACGGCCCCGCCGATACAGCTCAGCTTCTCCCGGCTGTTGGCGGAGAACCCGGACACGGTGGGCTTCCTGGAGATCGGGGAGATGCTCTCCCTGCCGGTGGTGCAGCGGCCCAACGACAACGAATACTATCTCGACCACAGCTTCGAGGGCGCGAAGGCGCTGGAGGGCACGCTGTTCCTGGACGGCATGAACCGGCTGGCCCCGGAGGACGACTGCCTGATCGTCTACGGCCACAACATGAAGAACCGCACCATGTTCGGCCGGCTCAGCGCCTACGGCGACATCAGCCACCTTCACCAGCATCCTGTGGTGCACTTCGATACGATCTATGAAAACCGCAGCTATGTCGCCTTCGCGGCATTCAGCGCCAGCATGGTACAGGGCGATTCCCGCTATTTCGATGTCCGGAATTTCATATTTGATGAGGACGGCTTCGACAAGTTCGTGCTGAAGCTGCAGAGCCGGTCGGTGTTCAAATCGCCGGTGGACGTGCGCTACGGCGACCGCCTGCTGCTGCTGGTGACCTGCGACTACAGCAACCGCGAGGGCCGCTTCATACTGGCCCTGCGGCAACTGAGGCCGGATGAAAATGAAGGAAACATGTTCGCACTGATGCTGCAGGCGGAGATGAAGTAGAATAAAATACTGATTTATCGAGCCCTGCTCGATAAATCAGTATTCAGGTTTTAGGTTTTAGGTTTTAGGTTTTAGGGGTGGTGCAAATCCCTTCGGGATTTGTTTGATTCAAAGGAAACGGCAG
>CACWZI010000007.1 GCA_902765305.1 uncultured Eubacteriales bacterium | reverse complement strand
CGACTGATAGTCGCCGCTACGGAGGTTTTGACGCTTGTTGTGAACTCTTTTCCTATTACAACTTTTGCTAAGTTGACGACATTGCCCCTCAAGGGGAAGCCTTTTGGGCGCGACGGCAGGTATTTTTTCCTTAAGTTGATGACATTGCTGTAGAGGGTAAGCCAATCTCCGAGGGTGACGGTTCACCAGCCTCGAGCCAGTTCATGCCTTCCCTTAAACACCGGGGGCGGCGTCGCGCGCCGCCCCTGTAGATTATTCCTGTTCCTCCGCTTCCCCGCCTTCGTCCTTCTTCAGGTTCACGGTGGGGGCGGGCGCTTCGTCGTCCAGCGCCTTGGCCCAGGGCGCGTCCTCGGGTTCGGGCTTGGAGACGAACTCGGTCTCCACGGCCTGGGCCTTGGGCTTGCCTTCCATGAAGGCGATGAACTCGCTGCGGTCGATCTTTTCCTTCTCGATCAGTATATTCGCCAGGCCGTGCAGCTGGTCGATGTGCTCGCGCAGGATACGCTCGGCGCGGTCATAGGCCTCCTGCAGCAGGGCGTGGACCTCGCTGTCGATGTCGGTATTCACCATTTCAGAGAAGCCGGAGTTCTGCTGGCTGAAGCTGCGGCCCAGGAAGACCTCGTGCTCGGTGCCCAGGAAGACCGGGCCGAGCTTGCTGCTCATGCCGTATTCGGTGACCATGCTCCGGGCGATCTCGGTGGCGGACTTGATGTCGCTGGAGGCGCCGGTGGTGATGTCGCCGAAGATCAGCGCCTCGGCCACGCGGCCGCCCATGGCGCTGGCCATCTGGGCCTTCATGCGGGCCGTGGTCACGTAGTGGAACTCCTCCTGGGGCAGGTACATGGTGTAGCCGCCGGCGGAGCCGCGGGGGATGGTGGTGATCTCGTGCACGTCGTCGCACTCGGGAATGTAGTGGGCCACGATGGCGTGGCCGCCCTCGTGATAGGCCACCAGCTTGCGGTCCATGTCCGTCACCTTGCGGCTCTTCTTCTCGGGGCCGGCCATCACGCGGGTGATGGCTTCCTCGATGGCGTCCATGTGGATGGTGTCGCGGCCCTGGCGCGCCGTCAGCAGCGCCGCCTCGTTCATCACGTTCATCAGGTCCGCGCCGGTGAAGTAGGGGGTCCTGCGGGCCAGTACGCCCAGGTCGACGTCCTTGCCCAGGGGCTTGCCCCTTGAGTGGACCTTCAGGATCTCCTCGCGGCCCTTCACGTCCGGGTAATTCACCACGATGCGCCGGTCAAAGCGGCCGGGGCGCAGCAGGGCGGGGTCGAGTATGTCGCTGCGGTTGGTGGCCGCCATGACGATCACGCCCTCGTTGTGGGTGAAGCCGTCCATTTCGACCAGCAGCTGGTTCAGGGTCTGCTCGCGCTCGTCGTGGCCGCCGCCCAGGCCGGCGCCGCGCTGGCGGCCCACGGCGTCGATCTCGTCGATGAACACGATGGCTGGGGCGTTCTTCTTGGCCTGGTCAAACAGGTCGCGTACGCGGCTCGCGCCCACGCCCACGAACATCTCCACGAAGTCGGAGCCGGAGATGGTGAAGAAGGGCACGCCGGCCTCGCCGGCCACCGCCCGGGCCAGCAGCGTCTTGCCGGTGCCGGGAGGGCCCACCAGCAGCACGCCCGTGGGGATCCGCGCGCCGACCTTGGTGAAGCGCTGGGGGTTCTTCAGGAACTGAACGATCTCCTGAAGCTCCTCCTTCTCCTCGTCCGCGCCGGCCACGTCGTCAAAGGTGACCTTGTTGGCGTTGGGATCGGTCATGCGGGCCCGGGAGCGCCCGAAGCTCATCATGCCCTTGCCGCCGCCGGTCTGCTGGCGCATCAGGAAGTACCAGAGCAGGCCGAAGAGCACCACCGTCACCAGCAGCGGGACCCATTCCACCCACCACGCCGGCTGGGCGGGCAGCTTGGAGGAGATTTCGAAGTGGTATTCCGTGGGGCTGACGGCGCGGCCCAGTACCGCGGCGTATATGGAATTGACATCCTGGTAGAACTGGGCTTCGCTGGGCAGCACGCATTCCGCGTCGAAGCTGCCGGTCAGCTCCGCCGAGGCCATGTTCTGCTCGGAGACGGCCTTCAGCGTGTTGGACTGTATGACCACCCGGCCCAGCGTCCTGTATTTGGCGGTGGCGGGCAGGGTTTCGCCCTGGCTGAGGCGCAGGTCGTTTTCCACCCATTCCAGCAGGGTGGAGTAGTCGATGGATTCGGTGGTGGGCTGGGCGCCGTCGCTGAGCATGTGCACCATCAGCAGTATGATGGCCAGGATCAGCAGGTACATCAGCGGCCCCTGCAGCACGTTCCTTGTGGGTTTCTTGTTCAAGTCGGTATCCTCTCTTTCAGGAAAGCATGCGAACCATAAGTGTCATTTATCCCTGTATATTATAACCGTTTATATAAACTCAATCGCAACAAAAATCAGTTCTTTTCGTAAACTTCCGGCTTCAGTATGCCGATATAGGGCAGGTTGCGATACATCTCGGCGTAGTCCAGGCCGTAGCCCACCACGAAGGCGTCCGGGATCTCGAAGCCGGAGTAGTCGGCCTTCAGTGTGATGCCGGGGGCGCGGCGGGCAGGCTTGTCCAGCAGCGTGCAGATTCTGATCGACTTCGCGCCGCGGGCGGAGAGCATGCGGCTGAGGTAGGTCAGCGTAAAGCCGGAATCGATGATGTCCTCCACGATGATGGCGTGGCGGTGCTCAATGGAGCCGGCCAGGTCCTTGCGGATCTCGACCTCGCCGGAGGATTTGGTGGTGCGCCCGTAGCTGGACACGGCCATGAAATCCATGGTCAGGGGGATGGGCATGGCCCGGAGCAGGTCCGCAAAGAACATGGTGGAGCCCTTCAGTATGCAGATCATCACGGGGTTCTTGTCCCGGTATTCCTCCGCCAGACGGGCGCCCAGCTCCTTGACGCGGGCCTGGATCTGCGCCTCGCTCAAAAGAATGCCTTCGATGTCGTTTCGCATGATGCTTTCCTCCGTTGTACTTGATCGGTGGGTCCTGTATCGTTGGCGGCGTGGACGCCACCGCATTGGCGTAAATCCGCAGAGGCGGCCTTGAAGGACTGGCTTCGTGTTGCAGTCCGCAGTCGTCGTGGCGCCTGACAGGCGCCGCTACAGTGATTGGTCAATTTCCCTTTCAAATGTCAATTCTACCGCTTCGCAGCTCGGCACCAGCGCGGCTTCCTGGGATATGCCCAGGCCGATCACCCAGTGCACGCGCCCGCCCACGGCCACCAGCGGGGTGGCGTCCCGCAGGGGGCGATCCACCTTGCGGTCGATGAGATAGTCTGACAGCAGCCTGTCGCCGCAGCCCAGCGGGCGGATCCGGTCGCCGGGGCGGCGGGTGCGCAGCACGGCTCCCGCCAGCGCCGCCGGGTTCAGGACCTGGCGCATGGGATCGTCCCGTATGGGCACGGGCGCGCAGGGCTTTGTCGTCACGCGGCCAAGCCCCGGCAGGGTGGTGACGCCGTCCGGCGAAAGCGCTGCGGGTTCGATTTGCATCGGCTGTTTCTGGACAAAATACAGCCGACGGCCCGTGCGCTCGGCGAAAACGCCGCTGCCGATGTCCAGCTTGCCCCGGTCCTGGCCGCACAGCGCCTCCAGCGCGTTGACCTGCTCCCAGGACAGCGATTCGGGACAGGCCCCGAGCAGCGCGCGGCGCAGTATCGCCCGATGGGGCGGGCTTTCGAGGTCGATCCACCGGCAGAGGCCGCTGACGCCGCCACCCCGCGCGAGGTATGCCCCGGTCAGCGCGTCGAGACAGTCGTCCTCGATCCCCGCGGTATTCGCGTAGCGGGCGATGGCCCGAACGCACTGGGGATAGCTTTTCTCGAGCTCAGGCAGCACATGCAGCCGAATGGCGTTGCGGGGGTTGTCGGCCACGGCGTTTGTGGCGTCCTCCCGCCAGGCCAGGCCCTTGCCCCGCAGGTAATCCGTCAGCTCGGCCTTGCGGCAGCCCAGCAGGGGCCGCCACAGGTCGCCGTAGAGCGGGCGCATGCCGGCCGCGCCGCCGGAACCGGCGCCGCGGGCCAGGTGCATCAGCACCGTCTCTGCCTGATCGTCCATGTGGTGGGCCAGGGCGATGAGGTCCGCGCCAAGCTCGGCCTTGAAGCGCCTCAGCTGTTCATAGCGCAGCCGTCGCGCCGCCGATTCCAGGCCTTCCCGTCGCTCGCGCGCCTCCGCCGGCACATCCAGGCGGGCGCAGCAAAACGGTATGTCCAGCCGCTGGCACAGCGCCCGGCAGAACGCGGCGTCTTCCGGGCTGTCCGCCCGGATGCCGTGGTCGATGTGGGCGGCGTATAGCGTCAGACGATATTCCGCCCGCGCTTCGGCCAGCAGAACCGCCAGCGCCACGGAGTCCGCGCCGCCGGACAGCGCGATCAGCAGGCGCTTGCCGCGAACGACGGAAAAATCCGGCGCAGACATCGAACGCGGCTTCGCATAGCATTCCAACATAACGCTACTATTATAATCGCTCCGAAAAAATATAGCAACCGGTTTTGTCCGCAAAACGGCATAAATGCTGTAAAAAGAGTTTAAAATCATGGTATGCCCGGAAAAAAATGGCAAGGGGCGAGGCGCCGCGGCGGCAGCGCGCTTTGGCGTCGCGGGCGACAGGAATTCCCTGAAAGCGGGGCATTTGCCAGCATATCGCCGGTGCCGTCCGGCAAGATTACAGTATGGCTCGCGGCGCGCGGCGATGCCTGGACTGGCATTTGATGCCAAACGCGCGGCAGGCCAAGGGGAAAGAGGGAGGAATGCGCTATGGGGGACAGATTCAGGCGGCTGGCGGCCCTGCTTGCCGTGGCGACGGCGGCGCTCATGCTGTCGCCGCAGCTGGGCGCGGTGACCCGGCTGCCGGACGAGATGGTGCTGGACGCGGGGGCGGTGACGGTGATCCCGGTGAGCTCGGCCGTGGTCGCCGACGCCAGCGGCGCGGATGGGGCGATTGCCGAAATGGAGACGGCGCTGGAGGGTGGCTTGCGCCTGACGGCGGGAAACAGGGGCGAGGGCCGGCTGACCTTCAGCCTGCTGGGGCTGGTGCCGCTGCGCACGGTGAAGCTGTCGGTGCGGCCCGAGCGGGTGCTGGTGCCCGGCGGCCAGTCGGTGGGCGTGGCGATGACCACCGGCGGCGTGGTGGTCGTGGGCAATTCCGACCTGGGAAAATTGCCCAGTCCGGCCCGGCTGGCGGGATTGAAGAGCGGGGATGTGATCCAGTGCGTCAATGGGGTTCAGATCGCTGGCGCGAAGCAGCTGACCGAGTGCCTCTCAGGCGGCGGGCCCGCTGTGCTGAGGGTACTGCGGGGTGGGAAAGCCCTGGAATATGAGATCACCCCTGCGAAGGACGAGCGGGACGGGCAGTATCGGCTGGGCGCATGGGTGCGCGACAGCACCGCGGGCGTGGGCACGCTGACCTATTATGACCCGCAGACCGGCGATTTCGGCGCGCTGGGCCACGCCATCGCGGACATCGACACCGGGGTGGTGCTGCCCGTGGGCGACGGTGCGCTGTACGCCAATCGGGTGACGGACGTGACCCCCAGCGTGGCCGGGTCTCCCGGGGAGCTGAGCGGTGATTTTATGAAGAAAAAGGCGTCCCTGGGGCGCGTGACGTCGAACTGCGATTGCGGCGTGTTCGGCCACGCGGACGCGCCGCTGGAGGGCGGACTCTATCCGGGCGGCCTGCCCGTGGCCAGTCGCAGCCAGATCCACACCGGGGCGGCGACGCTGCTGACCACGGTGGACGGCAGCGGTGTAGGGGAGTATGACTGCGAGATCGTGCGCCTGTCCGATTCGGCCCGTTCCTCCGCCCGGGCGATGGTGATCCGCGTCACCGACCCCGAGCTGCTGGCGGTCTCCGGCGGCATCGTGCAGGGCATGTCCGGCAGCCCGCTGCTCCAGGACGGCAGGCTCATCGGCGCGGTGACCCACGTGATGGTCAACGACCCGACGATGGGCTACGGGATCTGTATCGAGACGATGCTGGAGGCGGGAGAGAATCCAGAATAAAGGGGTTAGTGATTAGTGGCTAGTGGCTAGTGGAGGACCAAATCCCTCCGGGATTTGTTTGATTAAGGGGAAACTGTAGGTCTTCTGACGCTTCGTAACTCTTTGAATCGGGAAATCTGTATGGATTTCTACCTTCACTGATCACTAATCACTAGCCACTCGCCTTTCGCCTTCTTACCATCCCAGGTTATCCACCAAAATATACCCCACCATGCCATTGTAGGTGCAGCAGGCGAAGCGGTCGTTGACGTAGTAGCAGCCTGTGACCTTGGTATTTTTGGGTATCTTGGCCAGCCGGTAGGACGAGGTGTCGGGCTGTTCGCGCAGGGAGGCCCAGGTGCAGTTGACGATCCAGGCGTCGCCGATCCAGCTGCTGTCGTAGCTGGCGCTGCCGCCGCCGGACACCCAGGCCAGGTTCTTCGTCAGTATATAGCCCTCCACGCCGTTGTAGATGCAGTAGCAGAATTTGTCGTCATGGTTGAACACATTGGTCACGATCCCGCCCAGGGGCACCCGCATCAGCAGGTTGCCGGTGGTGCTGGGATAATCCCGCAGCGAGGCATAGGAGACGCAGTTGACGATCTGCATGTTGCCCATGTAGCTGTCCGCGCTGTACTCGTAGCCGATGGGCCCATAGATGAAGGAAAGGTTGCTGTTCAAAATGTAGCCGCCCACGCCGTTGTATTCGCAGTAGGTGAAGCGCTCGTCCTGATAGTAACAGTTGATGACCACCGCGCCGCGGGGTACCTTCGCCAGGCGGGCGCTGGAGGAATCCGGGTAGCTGCGCAGGGAGGCCCAGGACGCGCAGTTGACGATCTCCATCGCGCCGATCAGGTTGTCGTAGCCCGTTTCGTAGCCGCTATAGGCCTGGACCGCCTGGGCCGCGCCGGCGGTCATAAGGGCCAATGCCAGCGCCAACAGGATCAGTATGCGCGTCTTTTTCATGGGATCAACCTCCTTGAAGCGTGTGTTTCTTCATAATAGCTATATATTAAATTAATATTGCGTGAAAGTCAATGCCCGACGTGTGGTTTTCCTTGTAATTCGCCCCGAAATCCGTTACAATGAATGTATTGAAATTGTTGTCGGCCTACACCCAGCGCCGCAACAGCAAGGGGGACGTGGAGGACAACTATATCTATTCCGTGGTATTTGAGAGGGAGGCCTTCGAGAAGCCCGGCTACCAGAAGACCGATCCCGAGGCCTTTATCTGTTCATTCAAAAACCGCATGAACAAATTGGCCGACGGCACGCTGAAGAAGATCGAGCCCTTCGGTCCGGAGGACCTGTAAAACGCTTTAGTTGACGAACTGGAAGATGAATGAGCGAAAGCCTTCCTTGACATGTGGAAGGCTTTCGTTTATGCACGATTCATCAAACAATTCCGCATGGGTGCCCGTGGCGGTGGCGGAGAGGATCAGCACGTCCTCGAATACCTGATATATCAACAGCCAGTCCGGTTCGATGTGACACTCGCGAAAGTCGGCAAGGTTGCCGGTGAGCGCATGATCACGATTTTTCGCGGGTAAGGGCTGCTGCCGGGCGAGGTTGTCCAGCACGGTGGTTAGCTTCGCCAAGTCCTTGCCACGCCTTTTCATGCGTTTCACATCCCGCTTCATGCGGTTGGTGAACATGATTTTCAGCATCGTCAGTCCTCCAGCATGGCGGATACGGCATCATGAGCGGTGGCGTATGGACCATGGAGATTGGTTCGACCACGGCTGTCGCGGATGGCGGTTTGCAAGCTGTAGTCCGGTGTGTGCCGCACGTCAAAGGGAATGCCGTCGTGCTCCAGCGACGCCATGAAGAACATTCGAACGGCGGTGGTGGTGTCCAGCCCGAGGGTGCTGTATAGCTCGTCGATACGAGACTTTAATGCGTCGTCGATGCGAATTTGTACCGTCGCCATAATTCATGCCTCCTCGTTACTATCTCAATGCTATTATAATGCGTTAGCAATGATTTGTCAATGACAAGCGGCGCTTTCGATTTTTTTCCTGGCCCTGGAGACACTGGAGGCGAAGGATGAGGGCTGATCACATTCCCGCAGATGAACGGACAGGTCCATAGAACTTTAATTTTTCTACATTTGTCCGTTCATAACTTCTGGTTAATGACGAATCACGTTGGTGGTGCTAAAATAATAGCCGAAACTTAAGAAGTACGGGGGAGGCACATTATGCAGCAGGACATGATCGTCATACTGGATCTCGGCAGTTCCCAGAACACCCTGATCGCCCGGGACATCCGCGCGCTGGGCGTGTATACGGAGATTCATCCCCATGATATCACCGCCGAGCAGCTGGCGGCGCTGCCCAATGTGAAGGGCATCATCCTCAACGGCGGCGAAAACCGCGTGGTGGACGGCGTGGAAATCGACGCCTCCGAGGCCGTGTACGGCGCGGGCGTGCCGTTGCTGGCGGCGGACCACCGGGCGAAGAAGGCCGACGTGACCCTCGACCACTGGCCCGACGGCGAAGCCCCCCGCAGGGAGGCGCTGCGCAGCTTCGTATTTGACACCTGCAAGGCCCAGGCCAACTGGAACATGGACAACTTCATCGCCGACCAGATCGAGCTGATCAAGAAGCAGGTGGGCGACAGGAAGGTGCTGCTGGCCCTGTCCGGCGGCGTGGATTCCTCGGTGGTGGCGGCGCTGCTGATCCGCGCCATCGGCGACCAGCTGACCTGCGTGCACGTGAACCACGGTCTGCTGCGCAAGGGCGAGCCCGAACAGGTGGTGGAGGTGTTCCGCAACCAGCTGGGCGCGAACCTGATCTATGTGGACGCGGTGGACCGCTTCCTGGACAAGCTGGCGGGCGTCAGCGACCCCGAGCAGAAGCGCAAGATCATCGGCGCGGAGTTCATCCGCGTATTCGAGGAGGAGGCCCGCAAGCTCAACGGCATCGAATTCCTGGGACAGGGCACGATCTATCCCGACATCGTGGAATCCGGCACCAAGACCGCCAAGATGGTCAAGAGCCACCACAACGTGGGCGGCCTGCCCAAGGATCTGCAGTTCGAGCTGGTCGAGCCGCTGAAGATGCTGTTCAAGGACGAGGTCCGCGCCTGCGGCGTGGCCCTGGGCCTGCCGGACAGCATGGTCTACCGCCAGCCCTTCCCCGGCCCCGGCCTGGGCGTGCGCTGCCTGGGCGCGATCACCCGCGACCGCCTGGAGGCCCTGCGCGAGGCGGACGCCATACTGCGCGAGGAGTTCGAGATCGCGGGCCTGCGGGGCAAGGTGTGGCAGTACTTCACCGTCGTGCCGGACTTCCGCTCCACAGGCGTGCGCAACAACGCCCGCTGCTTCGAGTGGCCCGTCATCCTCCGCGCCGTCAACACCGTGGACGCCATGACCGCCACTGTGGAACAGGTACAGTGGCCCGTGCTGCTGAAGATCACCGATCGCATCCTGGCCGAGGTCAAAGGCGTCAACCGCGTCCTCTACGACCTCTCCCCGAAGCCCGTCGCCACCATTGAGTGGGAATAGCGGTCAGAACGCCTGGAGGCCCTGAAAACATGGGGTTTTCAAGGCCTCCAGGGTCGCCGTGACAACGTTTTGACAACACTTTTTGAGATTCGCATTACTTACTGAATGATCGATGGATTATTCCGATTATTGGAATGGCCCGCAGATCATTCGGACGAATTCAGAGCCAACTGATTTTTGTTGAAGTCAGTTAGCTCTTTTTGTTTGTTGTTAATCACGATTCAATGTCATTAAGCTACGAATAATATCTCAAATAACGTACTAAGCCCAGATTGCCAAACGTGGGGGGTGTAACCCAAATATCTGTTAAATATCAGCGAACTGCTTGACAAATCGGGCAAAATCTGCGGCCCCATTCATTGAAAACCGGGTTTTCAATGAATGGGGCCCTTTAAGTGGTGAAATTGGTTCCCGCCATTCACACACTTAAGGAAATACCGCACAGTGTACAGACGGACAAAAAAGTGGTAAAATAGGGGTATGAACAAGCAGATGACGATGTCGCTGATCAGCGACGAGTTACGCCAAGCAGCGACACCGAAGAAGGAACTGCTTGAGCGAATGGACAGGATCATACCGTGGAACAGGTGGACGGAACTGGTACTACCGTACTATTATAAAGGAGAGCACGGGAACAAGCCGTATCCACTGGAGCGAATGCTGAGGATATACGTGGTCCAGAACCTGTATAATCTGTCAGATATGGCTTCGAAGAACGAGATCATAGACAGCCGAGCATTTTCGGATTTCTGCGGGGTGGACTCAAGCAATCAGGTGCCGGACGGGGACACCATCGGCAGATTTCGGAATATACTGAAGGAAAACAGTTTGCAGGACAAACTGTTTGATGATGTGGTGCGCCTGTTGGAGTCCGAAGGTCTGATACTGCACCGAGGGACCATAGTGGATTCGACGCTGATCGCGTCATCGCCATCGACGAAAAACAAGAAAAAGAGCCGGGATCCGGAAGCGCATCAGAGCAAGAAAGGGAATCAGTGGCATTTCGGATATAAGGCGCATATCGGAGTAGACACCGATACAGGGCTGATTCATACACTGGAAACGACGGCGGGGAACATATCGGATGTCTCGATGACCTCAAAACTGCTGACGGGCGAAGAGGAAGAGGTACACGGAGACGCTGGATATGTGGGTGCAGAGAAGCGGGAAGATGCAGTTACACGAAACAAGTTCGGAAGAAAGATCAAATATCGCATATGTCGACGTCCGTCAACCCTGAAAAAGCTCAGTCGAAGCGGTCAGTATAAAGCAAGGAAAGCGGAACACAGGAAATCATCTGTACGTTGCAAGGTAGAGCATGTCTTTGGCGTCGTCAAGAATCTGTTTCGATGTCGAAAGACACGATACCGAGGTAAGGCGAAGGTAGACTCACAGTTGAAGATGGTGTTCGCTCTGGCGAACCTCTTCCTGGCCGATACCCGTTATGGGCTTCAGGCTTGAGTGAGTTTACCTTCGAAACCCTTTTGAGGGGGGAGTGTCAGCCTTCCCTTTACCGATTTGAACTCGCTGTCTTGTACTTGCGTATTATGCGGCATTTCCTTAGCTTAATGACATTGCTTTGGACAGTACAACGGAAAATTCAGTAAGACAGTATCTGTGTATACTTTTATTCGGGTCTTGCTTTTGCAATGAGGACAACGGATCCAGAGTGACGATGTAAGACTATCCATTTAGTCGCCTCTATCCTATGTTTACCGCATTGATCGGCTCTTTGAGTTTATAGGCGGATTCTCGTTATGCTGCGTCTTCAATACTTGTCTTGCTGACGATCCGATAATACACGCCGGACGTTATGCGATACACGATCCAATAGAACGCTGCGAACACAGCGAAGCTGATCAGCGTGGTGGTTACAAAGAGGCCGATATTTGTAAGGCCGAACAGCAAGAGCATCTTACGGATCATAGGGAAGGCGAAGGCCAGGTGCAAACCCGCGAAGGCCAGCGGCAGCATAAACACCATGAGCAGCTGGGAACCAATGCTCCGCTTGATTTCCGGCTTCGTCATGCCCACCTTCTGCATGATTCCGAAGCGCTTGGCGTCCTCGTAGCCCTCGGAGACTTGCTTGTAGTAGATAATCAGCACGGCGGCCAACAGGAACACGATGCTCAGCACGATGCCTATGAAGAACAGGCCACCGTAGGAGGCACGGAAATCCGTAGCGTCGTTCGCTCTGCTGGAAACCATAATACTGCGCCATCCCCTGCTGTCTTCAGTGGGGAATTCCGCTTCAAGATACCTGGACAGCTCACGCTCGAAGTCAGCGTTTTCCTGATCGTCAAGCCCTGTATCAAAGCCATACTTCCACCCTGAAGTGAACAGCAGCTTCCCATATTCATTCTCAACCGGAAAGCCCGCGACGACGGATTTCAAATTCGCTACAACCACTGTCATCCCCGGCGCGGTGGTTCCTGACAATCCTTTGTCCAGCACGCCTTTTTCTACCGAGACAATGTGAAAGATATTCTTTTCTTCTCCCATTGCCAGGATCAGAGTATCCGATGTGAATTCACATCGGTTGACCAATAGCAGGGCCTCTTCAGAACCAAGATTCAAGGATCTGCCTGTAAGAGTAGTATAATCCTCCGCCGAGACAATATACAGTTCTCGAAGATTCCCCAGATTTGCCGCATCCAAAGCCGTTGTGTAATTGCACTGAATCGTATCGTCTTTCAGTGTTCCGGCCAGGTATACATAACCGAAATCCCTAGAATTCTCCATTGGAACACCGTTTTCAGCGGCGAAGCGCTCGGTCGCGGCGCGAATCCGTCCCAGGTTCTCATCGCTGATCTCAGACACATCATTCAGCCATGCTTGAAGGTTGATCTCCCGGGGCGCGTGAGCCAGTATGGTGTCCTCGATGCCCGCCATCAGGCAGGTGGTGGTGGACAACATCACCAGCACCATCGTGGCGATGACGCAGATGGACGCCAGACCCGCGCCGTTGCGCTTCATGCGGTAGGTCATGGAGGAGACCGACACGAAGTGGTCGGCCCGATAGTAATACCGCTTGTTGGCCTGCAGCCTGCGGCACAGCCATACGCTGCCCGCGATCAGGAGCATATAGGTGGCGACGATGACCAGCAACACCGCTACAAAAAACCACATGAGCGCATCCAGTGGGTTCTTGATACTCAGCGCCATCCAGTAGGCCATGCCTAAGATGACGATGCCCAGGATCGCCAAAAGCCAATTGCCCCTGGGTGGCTTCTCCCCGGCGCTCTCCGCCTTCAAGAGGTTCACCGCGCTGCTGCACCGCGTGCGAATGACGGCAACCAGGGCGTTCAACGCGAAAACAGGCACATAGCAAACCACCGTTCTGAACACGGCCTTGAAGTCCAGCCGGACGCGGTAGTCGATCTCTCCGTTCATCAGGTTCACCAGCCCCAGCTCTGCCAGCTTGGAAAGCGCCGCGCCCAGCGCCAGCCCGCCGATCATCGCAAGGGTTGCTGTGATCGCGCTTTCCCACAGCACGATCCGTGAAAGGTTCCGCTTGCCCATGCCCAGCACATTGTACAGGCCGAATTCCCGCGCTCTCCGGCGGTTCAGGAAGGAATACGTGTAAAACAGAAAAATCAGTGAAAACAGCAGAACGACCAGGCAGCCGAGCGCCATCATCGTTTCAATGGTCTGGCGGCCCTGGGGCAGCTTTTCAAGCGCCGTGGGCGAGGCCAGAAACGCCAGGATGTAGTGCATCGCCACCATGCCCACGCAGGTGAGCAGATAGGGCCAGGACAGCTGCCGATTCTTGCGCAGGCCATCCCAGGCCAGCCGCAGATAGAGCCCTCCTTTCACGCACGCTCACCTCCCTGGGCCAGCAGGGTCAGTGTGTCGGCAATTTTCTGATAGAACAGCTCGCCGGAGGCTTCGCCACGATAAAGCTGATGAAACACTTCACCGTCCCGAATGAACAGCACCCTTCCGGCGCGGCTGGCTGCGCGGGCGGAGTGGGTAACCATCAGGAGGGTCTGTCCCTGCCGGTTAACCTCGGAGAACAGCCGCAGCAGCTCGTCCGAGGACTTGGAATCCAGCGCGCCGGTCGGCTCGTCCGCAAGGATGATCCGGGGCGAGGTGATCAGCGCCCGTGCCACGGCGGCGCGCTGCTTCTGACCGCCGGAGACCTCGTAGGGATACTTTTTCAGGAGATCCTGGATGCCCAGCGTTCTGGCGATGGGCATGAGCAAAGCGTGCATCTCACGCCAGTTCTTCCCGGCCAGCACCAGCGGCAGGTAGATGTTGTCTTCCAGCGTGAATGTGTCCAGCAGGTTGAACTCCTGGAACACGAAGCCTAGGTTGTCCCGGCGAAACGTCGCCACGTCGCTCTCTTTGATCTTTGAGAAATCCTTTCCATCCAGCAGCACCGATCCGGAGGTGGGCTTGTCCAGCGCAGCCAGGATGTTCAGAAGCGTCGTCTTGCCCGAGCCGCTTTCGCCCATGATGGCGACATACTCGCCTTCCTCCACGGTGAAATTTACGTTTTTCAGCGCCTCCACGGCGTGACCGCCGAAGCGCGTCTTGTATACCTTTTTCAGTCCCTTGACTTCCAACAGACTCATGGATAAGTCCTCCTGTTCGTTTGATGTCTTCATTTTAGCAGTGTAAGCCGACTCGTTCCATCGAATCGGCTTACATTTCAAGGGGCAAAACGAACATTTTTGTAAGAAATACCGATTGTCGGCAGTTGCGCAAATCGCTACGCTCGCTTTCCAGCCGAACAGGGAAACGTACCGTTTTCCCAATCACTCCACGGGCAATTCCCGCCGGTGCAAATCGATACGCACCGTGGTGCCTTCACCCGGTGTGGATTCTATGGAAATCCCATGTCCCAGGTTGTCGCAGACGCGCTTACACAGGTACAGCCCGATGCCGCTGGCCTTCCTGTCGGTGCGTCCGGCGAGGCCAGTGTAGCTCTGCTCGAACACGCGAGGCAGGTCCTCCGGGGCGATACCGATTCCTGTGTCCCTGACGCATAGCGTCTGCGGCGCTTCAAGGCAGACGGAGATCGTCCCTTCCGGCGTGTACTTCAGCGCATTGGAGAGCACCTGCTCCACCACAAAGGCCAACCACTTCTCGTCCGTCAGAACGCGGGTCTCCATGGGCGTATAATCAAGTTTCAATCGGCGAGTGATGAATTCTCCGGCAAACCGCTTGAACACGGGGCGCAGGATGCCGTCCAAGTCGTGCTCGCGGATGACGTAGTCCGTTCCATCGCCCTCCAGTCGCAGGTAGGTCAGCACCATCTCCACATACCGTTCAATGCGGCTCAGGTCGGTAAGCAGACCGCGCGCCTCAGCGGTATCCTGGCTCTGCAACCGTAGGCGCATGGCGGCAATGGGCGTCTTGATCTCATGCGCCCAGAGGGTGTAATAGTCCACCATCGCCTGCATTTCCGATTCGGCATGGGTCTGCGCCTCGCGCCGCTGTTCTCGTAGCAGGCGGATGATTTCTTGATAGTCCGCATCCTCAATGTCCCGGGGAAGCGGGAGCTCATCGTCTATGCCCCGAAAGCCAGAAAGCATCTCGTGCCTGTGCTTCACACTCGCATAGTCTATAAAAGTATAGATCAAGCCGACAGCCGCACAGAGCATCGCAGGATAAAGTACCGCCGCAAGCGGCAGACGATACAGCCAAAATGCAAAGGCAAAAACCAGCACAAAGGAGGCAAACAGCAGGAAAGTGTTGTGTTTGCCTGATAAATATCGCAGAAACAGCTTCATGCCCTCACCCCACCGAATAGCCCACGCCAAACTTGGTGGCGATGAAATCCGTCAATCCTACGACATCCAGTTTTTTGCGCAGGCGTCCCACGTTGACAGTCAGCGTGTTTTCGTCCACGAAGGCGTCCGTCTGCCATAACGCCTCCATTAGCTTTTCCCGGCTGACGACAGATCCCTTGTTCTGCATCAGGGTAAGGAGGATTCGGGCTTCGTTGCGGGTCAGCTCGACCTTTTGTCCCTGCCAGGTCAGACTGCCGTCGCCCGTGTTCAGCATCGCGCCGCGATGCTCCAGCACCGGGGCGGAGGCGACGTAATCGTAGGTTCTGCGCAGCAGCGCCTGCACCTTGGCAATCAGTACCCCGGAATCGAAGGGCTTGGCGATAAAGTCGTCTCCGCCCATGTTCATGGCCATGATGATGTTCATATTGTCGGACGCAGAGGAGATGAAGATCACCGGAACCGAGGAGACCTTACGGATCTCCGCGCACCAGTGATAGCCGTTCATGAAGGGGAGCGAAATGTCCATCAGCACCATGTGCGGCTGGATTCGCGTGAAATCCTCCATGATATGTCGAAAATCTGATACACACTCGGCCTGCAGGCCCCACTGGGCCATGTGTGCTGCAATCGCCTCTGCAATGCTGCGGTCATCTTCAACAATCAGTATGCGATATTCCATTTCTATCTCCAGATCTTTAATCAGCGATCACAGTTTAGCATAAAGCCATCCCGTTTGCAAGCAATAGAGGAATGTATAAGCGACTATTAAGGAATAGAAACAAGAGAAGAGGAAGTGTTGATCGGTGATACTATTATATTCATCATTGTAATTTGCTTTTGGTTGGGTTCTATTGTCTTAAAAAATGAGATTACTTTGTTATATAAACGAAGGACTAATAGGAGGCGATAGTGTGTTGGGGAACTCGCATATGGAACAGCATGCTTTTCGATGGTTGCATATTTCTGATCTGCATCTTGTTGGAGGGATAGACAATGAACACTTTCTGAGATATCTAATGGATGGAAATAGATATTCCCATGATCAATTAGAACAAGAGGGCCTTACTGGTATATTGAAATCATATGGCGGCGTAGACTGTATTGTCGCTACAGGCGATTTTTTTAATCGTGGAAAGGTTGATGTTGATTCGAGGGAAAGAGTTAAGCAAACTATAGAGAAAATATATAATCAGTGCGCAGAGAATAGTCAATGGCTTAAAACGGATAATATGAATCGTCTATGCTTTTGCCCGGGGAATCATGATTTGATTCGTGATGCCGTTAGCGAAATGGACGAGAATTATAAACGAATAGAGCGCAAACAGTGCATTCAAAACGTGGGAAACAGGGCGGAGGCCCACCTCTCTGTCCCAGACAAAGAAAGAAATCTAATTGTTAGGGATACATTTAAACCTTTCTTCGAGACAATGCCCAACCTTGATAATCGGGAGGACATTCATGCGTTTGGTGATGGACAAATTGTGTGTTTTTGCCCAAGAGCCAGAGACACCGACTTTAAACCGATCGTAATAATGATCGGTTTGAATACTGCCCTGCTGGCAGGACAACATTCAGAATGTTTGTCAATTTGGCATGATACGGTAATGAAAGAAATCCATGCCGCCTTTGTTAAAGCCTGCAAGGACCGGGAGTATGACAAAGCAAAACAGGATATGGCGACTGCATTGGATAGAATAATGCAGATAAATCAGGATAAAATCGACGATCACGGGAAACTGTGTCTGCCTGAAAGGAATACCTTTTGTGAGTTACAGAAATTTCTGGACAATAAAAGAGAAGCATCTGTGATCCCTGTTTTGTTCGGCCATCACACCATCGATTTTTTCAATATAGAAGCACAGAAAACCATAACTGAATTTATAAATAAAAACAAAATAAGTTTATACTTATGCGGTCATTCGCATCAGGTCAGCGATGGACCAATCAATACAATGCCTATGTCCCGTTTCACGGCAAATACCTGTTTACAGGTGACTTCGGGAGGGATGTTTCTGGATGAGCAAAGGTTTAACCAGATTAGCTTTTCGGTTGGAACAATAACATGGGATTCAGAATCGAAGAAATCAAGCATTGCGATTGACTATTATATCTGTATGACCGATGCTGATAATACACATCCAATTGGTATATGGACCCAAGGACAAAGCATATGGTCGCCGCAATTCTATAGGCCAACCGTCGATGAAGAAAAGCCGACCAACAGAGGAGGTGAAAATAAGCCTATTGAGATCGAATATGAAAAAAGAACAGAAGAGAACACTAACCCAAAAGAAGAAATAACACTTCAGAGAGGAAGAAAGGTGGGGGAACCGAAGATTTCCAACGAACAAACGCCGATTGTTGAACTTCTTAGGATGGATTATTTTACCAGGAAATAGAACAGATAGAAAGGGAGTTGACATAATGAATAAGAACGATGATCTGATCGTCCTATCGGTTGGACAGGCTCAAACCATGCTCACATACTGCGAAGATAACAAGGATCGCCTCAGAATTGTGGCTCAAGTGACGGGACAGGGGAGAGTCAGAGGAAGCGCTGACGATTATCATAATCTGTCTGTTGATTATACCGTGAACTGGGACGACTATGAAAGCGGCTTCAACATCGTCGAGAGGGGATTGCAGTATTATCCGCGCAATGTTGATCTTCTTGCTGACGCCATTTATTATGGCTCCTGTGCGGGAGAATACGACAAGTGTGAACAATACGAGGAAAGGTTGAATAAGATACCGGTTGGTTTGTGGAATTGGCGCGCCTTTACCTTCCTTATCGACTATTATCTTAAGAAGTCAGATTGGCTGCCGGAAGTGAACGACAGTACCATATTGGATTTGACCGAGCGGGCTTTGACTTACGCGCAGTTGGAACAGATAGCCTTGACCGGAGACGGCAATATCGAGCGAGGATACTTGGCGGAGCACAAAATACGGGTTATTCGAGAACGCTGTTACCGGGTGGCAAGCAAAGGCGCAAAATTGAAAGGCGAAGAAGATAAGGCGGTGGAATGGGAGGAGAGAGCGGAAGAAGAGAAGAAAAAAGCGGAAGCCGTCCTGCTAAAAGCTATCAATGACGGTAGCTTTGCCGCTACTGCTTGCTGTCTCAAGTTAGCAGATATTTATTTTGAGCACCAGAATTTCAAGGAGACCATTCGCATTAGTAAAATTGCCCTGAGTATGCCCCAAAGCCAGCCAAGTGCCAATACAGGCTATTTCATGTATCTGATTGCCATGTCCGAGGATGCGATGATCCATCAAGATAAACTTTTTGAAGACAAGGCACGAATCGAATACGTGTATCGAACCTATCTTGGAGCCTATATCTGCAACGGAGATCGTGATACATACAGGGAAAACATAAGAAAACGGGTTGCCGTTTTAGAGGCAAGATCTGGTTTAGATGCAGTTGCCTTTCATCAGGCAGAGGAAAAAAGATAGCGAAAACTATTTTGAATAGATCGGTTCGAAATAGAGCAGGGATTGGTTTCCTGTTTGTGCAAGCATGTTCTGGCCACGCAGGAATATTCTCTCCCTGCTTTTATTATTCTATTACAATAGAATAGGTCGGCCTCTTGACTGGCCATCAAGCTTACTGACCTATTTTATTTGTGGTAGAGGGAAAGAATTGATATTGTTACGGAAATGAAGACAAAATTTCTAAAACGTGCTGAAGTGCTTTAGTGCCAATCCTGGTGAAAACAGTTTGTGTTTTGATAGATGCGCTTTTCAGACACACAGCCATGATATCTTTGTTTTCAACGTAATACTACTGCAATATAACTATGAGAGAAGAGAGCCAAAGGAAAGAAAAAGCAAAAAAGTACTGCCGACTTGCACATAACATGAGAGCATTATACCAGATGAAGCTTACGAGGAGACATGGATATTGTTTTTCAAAACAGGAGTGCAAAAATGCGGATAATCAATTTGCCTTCTTGCAGTTTCTGTGGTAAAATGTGTACAGTAAAGCGCGGGAGATGATTAACATGACGGAGATGTCTGTTGCCAAAGCGTGGGACTACGCCATAGGCCTGATCAAGGTGGATGGCCTGGAGCCAACCGAGGATTTCAAGAAATATATCGAGCTGGAAAAGCAGGGGAAGGCCACAACCCACGACTTGAAGAAGTATCTGGACAAGAAGTACAAGGCAAAGGGTGAAGCCGATGCCTGATCCGTATGTACTGCCGGGTACCGCGATCCTGAAAAACAAATTCAATCTGACGACGCAGCAGGATTTGGATGACGCCGAGGCGGACTTCGCGTCACTGCGGCTGCGCGAGCTGGCGCAGAACCCCATCGAAGGGGATTATGGCGTGCGTCACTACCTGGCGTTTCACAGGTATATCTTTCAGGATCTCTACGATTGGGCCGGCGAACCCAGGAAGATGAACATTGTCAAGGAGGAGCCGGCGCTGGGCGGGCTCTCTGTGGAATACACGGATTATACCGACATCAGGAAGCGGCTGGCTCAGGTTTTAGGTGCGATGCGCAAACGCTCATGGGAGAACTACGACCTTGACAAGTTGACCAAATACTTCTCCCATGACCTCGCCGCGCTTTGGAAGATTCACGCCTTCCGAGAGGGCAATACACGAACGACCATTCATTTCTGCTGTCAGTTCGCCGACGAACATGGCTTCCCGATTGATCGCCAGCTCTTCGAGGAGAACAGCCACTACGTGCGTACAGCTTTGGTAGCGTATAACGCGGTGTTCTCGGACATCGGAGACAAGTCGCAGAAGCAGTATCTTGAAATGATCATCCGGGACGGGATTGAAAACGGGAAGTGAGAGGCTTGACGGTTCCACATTGTGAGTATATAATGATCCAAAGAGAATAACGGGAACGTGTTTTTATCGTAAGGTTCCACTTTCAACGTGACAACATAATGACAACAGAAATCATGATAGCCAATATCTTGAGAGTAATGCGAATGATATGAATACCACGAGCGAAACCACCTAAGCAGAATCGTTTAGAAACGGTCTGATGGGAGCGAGTGGGAATAAGGGACTTGTCAAGGGGCAACCCAAATAGTGCGAAAAGGGGAAACTTACTTTTCCTGACGTTCCAAGCACAGTAATGAATCAAATAGGTCCTGGAATCTGTGATCACATCAAGGATTCCGGGGCCTGTTTTTATATCTGGAGGGCCTCATTTGGTAAATAGATTAGACACTCGCCGGAGAAGGGGATACCGGGGGAGCTCTTTGCTTTAATCCGTCACATATTCCCCAAGTCCACCGCAAACAAGACGTGTTGCTGTAGCAATCAGATCCTCCAGCGGCATCTTCTTGCTGTCCTTCACCCATTGGCGATATAGAATCGTGGTAATCGGCGAGAAGTAAGCAAAAACAAGGTTGTCCTCGTATATGTTCCTGCTGAACGCGCCTCTGTAACGCTCCGCCTGGTAGGCCATGATTCGTTCGTTGATCTTATCGCCTATATGCTCGTAGCTGCCGCTGCACAGCAGTCGTTCGTGGAGCTTCGGCATTTTTACCGCATACTCATAGAAGTATCGTATAATCCGCCTGATGTCCGCCATGCTCTTATAGGAGATGTTCTGGCTTGTAAAGCTGTCTACGATTTCCTGCTGCAGCTCTTCCAGCAGATTGTCCAATGTTTCATAATGCAGATAGAAGGTTTTTCGGTTGATCATGGCGCGGTCAGTCAGTTCCCTGACCGTGATCTGCTCATAGTCCATCTCGCATATCATCTCTTCAAAAGTTCGGCGGATCGCTTCCTTTGTTTTGCGTACACGAAGATCGTCCTGCTTTGTCTTATCCATAAAAAGCTCCTTTAAACCCCAATTTTGCTCTAAGTGTGTATTAAACCTCACTACTTCTTGAACTGGTGTTGTGTTATGTGCCACACGTCGATTATAATACACACATAAGAAATAGTCAACAGCCAAGGACAAAATCAAACTTCAGGAGGTTGAGCCTATGAACATTCTTTTTATCAACAGCAGTCCCAATCCCCACGGAAACACTGCCAGATTGGCAGCGGCTCTTCTGGAGGGCAAGGAGTACGAGACGCTGAATCTTGCAGAGCACAGGATTTACGGCTATGGACAGCAGTTTCCAGATGACCAGTTCATGGAAGTCATCGATAAGATCCGCGCGGCAAAGACCATCGTGATCGGTTCTCCGCTCTACTGGCATAACCTGAGCGGGCTGCTCCGCTGCTTCCTCGATCGGACTTACGGTCCTTTCGAGCAAGGAGAATTCAGGGGCAGGGAGATGTACGCCATCGTGCAGGGCGCGGCTCCGGAAAAATGGATGCTGGACGCCTGTTAATATACGCTCTCCCGGTTTGCCGGGATCTGCGGCTTTGATTACAAGGGCATGGTGACCAGCGTTTCCGAAGCCAAAAAAATGAAGGTGGATTAAGGAGGATAAACACATGGATATGATCAAATTGAGCAATGGTGTACAGATGCCTTTGGAGGGCTTTGGCGTATTTCAGATTCCCGATCCCGCAGTGTGCAAGCAGGCGGTTCTGGATGCCGTCCGTTCCGGCTATCGACTGATCGATACGGCGGCGCTTTACATGAACGAAGAAGCGGTCGGCGCAGCCATCAAGGAAGCGATTGAAACCGGCATGGTTACCCGCGAAGAGCTTTTCATCACAACAAAGCTCTGGACTTCCGACGCCTCCTATGAGGGCGCGAAGAAAGCCTTCGAGCGTTCCACCAGGAAGCTGGGGCTTGACTATCTGGATATGTTCATGATCCACCAGCCCTACGGCGACGTGTACGGCGCGTGGAAAGCGATGGTGGAGCTTTACAATGAAGGCAAGATCAAGGCTCTCGGTGTGGCAAACTTCTATCCGGGCAGGTTCACGGAGTTTGCTGAGATCGTCGAGATCAAGCCTCACGTGAATCAGATCGAGCTTCATCCCTTCTACGCGCAGCATGATGCCATAGATAATATGAGGCAGTACGGCACGGTGCCGCAGGCGTGGGGCCCGCTGGCAGAGGGAAAGCACGGAATCTTCACGCATCCGGTTCTTTCAGAGATCGGCGCTAAGTACGGAAAGACCGCCGCACAGATCGCGCTCAAATGGAACGCCCAGCGGGGCGTGTCCATCATTCCTAAGTCTGTTCACAAGGAGCGTATGGAGCAGAACATCGACATCTGGGATTTCACCCTGACGGACGAGGATATGAAAAAGGTGGATGCGCTTGATCTCGGCCACAGCGAGATCATCGACCACAACAATCCCGCGGTTGTAAAGTACATCCTTTCCGCTACGGCAGACGCCTGAATGGAGAACAGACAAATGAGTGAAAACAAATTCGGCCTGGTCTACCAGGGGGCTGTCGCAGACAACGAACCGGGTAAGGTCAATATCCATCCCGTTGCCTACATGCTGAATGGCATCCGCATTGCCGCCAATGTTTACACCCCTGCGGACTTTGACGCCATGGGCGATAAGAAGTATCCTGCCGTAACCGTGGCGCATCCCAACGGCGGCGTGAAGGAGCAGGTGGCGGGACTGTTTGCCCAGAAGCTTGCGGAGATGGGCTATGTCGCCATTGCCGCAGATGCTTCATATCAGGGCGAAAGCGGTGGAGAGCCGAGGCAGCGGGACTATCCGGCAAACCGGGTGGATGATGTCAGCGGTATGGTGGACTTTCTCGCATCCCTTTCCTATGTGGATGCGGACAGAATTGCATCGCTGGGGATTTGCGGGGGCGGCGGCTATACGCTGGCTGCCGCGCAGGTCGACAAGCGGATCAAAGCCGTGGCAACGCTCTCCATGTTCAACACCGGCAGAGTCAGAAGGAACGGCTTCATGGATGGCGACACGGCAAACATCCAGGCAAGGCTGCAGAGGGCAGCAGATGCCAGAGGCAAGGAGCTGAAGGGCGAAGTCACATATGAAGGGGATAATCCTCCCATGACGGAAGAACAGCTCCGCGCTCTCATGGAGAAGCTGCCTGCCGGTCTGTATAGGGACGGTGTGGAATACTATGGCATCACCCACGCCCATCCCAACGCCAACAGCCGCTATACGACGGAATCCCTGATGCACCTGATGGCGTTTGACGTGGACGACCGCATGGATCTCATTGACCAGCCGCTCCTGATGATGGCCGGTGACATCGCGGATACGAAGTATATGACCGATTCCGCCTTTGAGAAAGCGGTCAACGCAAAGCGCAGGGAACTGTTCCTGATCGAGGGGGCAACACATATCCGCACCTACTGGGTTCCGGAGTATGTGGAGCAGGCGACAAGGAAGCTGGCTGCCTTTATGAACGAGAACCTGTGAGAGGAGAAGCGGCATGAGCGAACGCATCATAACAGACGTAACCAACGAGAGCTTTGATGTATTCCGGATGTTTGACAAACAGTGGGCGCTGGCTGCCGCCGGAAGCGCGGAAGACTGCAATGCCATGACCATTGGCTGGGGCACCCTGGGCACCATCTGGGGCCCTGCCACGAAAGGTCGTTCCATCGTCACGATCTTCCTGCGGGAAAACCGCTATACCCTGGAATACATCCGGAAAAACGATACCTTCTCTGTTTCCTTTTTCCCGGAGGAATATCGCAAGGCGCTGGGTCTGCTGGGAAGGGTGTCCGGGCGGGATGATCCACAGAAGATCAAGCACGCGGAGCTGACGGCAGAAAACATAGGCAGCAGCGTTTCTTTCAGGGAAGCCAGCAAGATATTCATCTGCCGCAAGCTGTTTGTGCAGAAAATGGATGCGGAAAACATCCTCCCGGAGATTCGGGAAAAGATGTATGCCAACCAGCCGGAACACGTCATGGTGATCGGCGAAATTGAGCAATATATCGACCGCGGAGAGTGAGGCGCAACGACAATGAAAAAGACAATGGTGTTCGTCCTGCTTCTGGCGATGCTCTCTATGATGATGCTCGCCCAGGCGGAAGGAGCAACGCACATGAACAGTGAAATTGTTGAGATCCCGGCGGCATACACCGCCCAGGCTGAGCAGCCCGGCGAGGTGGTGCGTTTCGATTACAAAACCTCCGCCGAGGACAAATACGCCTATGTGTATCTGCCCTACGGATCTTCAGACCAGCAGCAGTACGATATACTCTACGTCATGCACGGCGGTGGCGGCAGTCAGGGCAGTCTGTTCGGCGGTGCGGGACAGAGCAATGACATCAAAAACGCCATTGATCACTTGATCGAGAACGGCGAGATGAAGCCGATGATCATCGTACGCCTTTGACTTCCGGGGCGGCGGTGGAAGCATGTCTGACGGCAGCACCACGCAGATGTCCGTGATGACTGAGGTATCCGATTTGGAAGCGGTGCTTGCGGCGGCGAAGAGCTGGGATTTCGTGGACGCTGATCGGATCATCCTCAACGGTTTCAGTCAAGGCGGCATCGTCTCCGCCATCACCGCCGCGAGGCATGTGGACGAGGTTTCGGGCCTGATCCTGTGCTATCCCGCCTTTGTCGTCCATGATGATATTCACCGGGAGTTTTCCACGCTGGACGAGGTGCCGGACGAGTTCTATTACAAATGGATCTACTCAGGCCGCGCTTATGTCGCTGACATGTGGGATTACGACGTGTATGCGGAGATCGGCAACTACACAAAGCCCGTCCTGCTGATGCACGGCGACCAGGATTACATCGTACCTGTCTCCTACGCGGAGCGGGCGGCGGAGGTCTATCCCGATGTGGAATACCATGTGATGAGCGGCGCGGGCCATGGATTCACCGGACGCGCCTTTTAGGATTCCATGGAACATACCTTCGCCTATCTCCAGCGCGTCGGCGTGCTGGGCGAAGGCGCTGCGCAGGAACAGAAAACCACGGCAGCCATCCGCATGACCTTTGGTGACGGCACGGTGGGCATGATGACCGATCTGCGGGACAACAGCACTGCCCGCGCATTCCTCAGCCAGCTGCCCATGACCGTCACCCTGCAGGACTGGGAGAACCGGGAATACTGGTATTCTGACAATCTGCCCTATGACGAGGACAGCGTTCAGCAGACCTATGCCGTTGGCGAATTCACCTACTGGTGCGGCGGCTGGGTGACGGCGTACTACAACACCAATGAAGATACCGTGATCGAAGCGGGCTCCGTGGTCATCGGCATGATGGATGACACGGCGGTTCAGCAGTTTGCCAGCGCCAACGGCGCAGCTCAGACCGTCACCTTTGAGGCCGTGAATGAATGAGAGGATAAGGTAAGAAAGGCGGGATTTGCAATGTCAAAGAAGCAAACAGCAGGACGGGATAATCTGGGCAAGCTGGCTCCAAAATTTGCGGAACTGAATGACGATGTGCTCTTCGGCGAGGTCTGGTCGCGGGAAAAGGAGCTTTCGGCCCGTGACAGGAGCATGATCACCATCGCTGCGTTGTTCTCGGCGGGTCTCTATCCTCAGCTGAAAGCGCACCTGGCATTAGGAAAGGAGCACGGCGTCACCAAGCAGGAAGCGGTGGAGATTGTGACGCAGCTGGCGTTCTATTGCGGCTGGCCCAAAGCCTGGAGCACATTCCCGATGATCGCTGAGATCTATGGCGAGGAAGAAAGTGTGGCGGAGGGTGTTCCCTCTAATCTTTCTGTATTCCCAGTGGGTCAGAAGAACGATGCCTTCGCCCAGTATTTCATCGGGCAGAGCTACCTGGCTCCTCTGTCACTGGAGCAGGTGCCGGTATTCAATGTCACCTTTGAGCCCGGCTGCCGCAATAACTGGCACATTCATCACGCCAGTGAGGGCGGCGGACAGATGCTGATCTGCGTCAGCGGGCGTGGCTGGTATCAGGAATGGGGCAAGGATCCCCTTGAACTGCATCCGGGCGACGTGGTGAACATCCCGGCGGGTGTCAAGCACTGGCACGGCGCTGCCGCCGACAGCTGGTTGCAGCATCTGGCCATCGAGGTACCTGGCAAGGACGCTAAAGCTGAGTGGCTGGAGCCTGTCGATGATGAACGATACAGTGAGTTGAAATAGTATAAAGAGGCAACACCCTTTCAAACCTCGGCACGGTGCCGGTGAATGAAAGGGTGTTGCTCAATTTCTTTAATCAGGACGCCTGTATGATCCTCTCTATCCGGCAGCGCAAATAACTCCCTTGACGGGCGCAATTCTCAACACCTTCACGCCATGTCGCTTCGCGTAGGCGACGGTTCCCGCCGTGCCGCCCGGCTGGCCGTCGTAGGCCGCAAGCAACAGATTGGCGTTTTCAACCAGATAGTGGTTCCTCCGGAAGAAGACTCCCTTGTCGTATTCGTGGCTGACGTGAACCACCCTGTCCGATGCCTCGATGACTCGCAGCCAGCGTTTACGCTGCTCCTGCGACCATTTATCTGCCTGCCCGTCGAAGGGGAGCACCATGATAAGCCGTATCCAGGGATATTTTTCACGCAGGGAAAGCACCATCTCCGCAGCCATGAGGTCAAACCCCAGTGCGCCGCCGGACAGGAAATCGACGTACCCTTTGCCGATCAGGTATTCCAACGACTCACGAAGCCGGAATTTGAACTCCATGCAGGTGGCTGCCTTTTCATCATAGCCCCAGGGAAGCTTGCTGGGCCGGTGGCCGGTGAAGGCGCATGCCTTGCAAACAGACTTACTTTTCATAGTGACCTCCCCACGATTATCAGTGTGTTGGTTGGTTCAAAGGAAATGCACCCACGAAAGAATCACGCGTCTTTTGCTCATGAGAGCATTGCGCTTGAATTTCATTCTTTCGTAGGTGCCAGCTGGTACTATGATTATAATATCGAACAAATGTTCTTGTCAAGAGGAAATGCGGCCAATCAGAGAGATTTCATTGTTTTGACATGTGGTGTTCGATTAATATCCTTCCGTCTCCAATATGAACCGATCCTTGATCAGCGTGACGCGTGTGCCTTCCTTGAGGAAAGCGTCTCCCAGGTAGTGAACCGTGCCCGTGATGGTGATGTAAATCTTCTTTCCCATTAAAATACACCCTATGATAGCCTGTACTTGCCGATTGCATGTACAGTATACCAAAGAGGGTGTCCAAAAATCACCACTTGCAGCGGCGTTGTTTTGCGAGTCCAATTTTTACCCCTTCAAAAGTTGTTTTGCATTTATATATGGTGATAAGCTTTGCTTCATAAAGAATATGTGATATAATGATTTGTATCATGATATACCAATCTTATGTGCATTCAGAGGTACCACCATGCCATTCGAAATCGTCAGAAACGACATAACCAAAATGCAGGTTGACGCGATTGTCAATCCGACGAACCGCGGCCTGGTTCCGGGCGGCGGTCTGGATGCTGCCGTTCATAAGGCCGCTGGCCCTGAGCTTGCCAAGGCGTGTCACGCCATCGGCGGCTGTGGAACGGGTGATGCGATCATCACAGAAGGATATAACCTACCGGCCAGGTATGTCATTCACACGGTGGGTCCGGTCTGGCACGGCGGGCAGGGGGGAGAGAAGGCCCTGCTGACGTCCTGCTATCAAAAGTGCCTCGCGCTTGCCAAGGCCCACGATTGTCGCAGCGTCGCCTTTCCCCTGATCTCCGCAGGCACCTTTGGGTATCCGAAGGATGAGGCGATGGCGGTTGCGCTGGATGTGAGTTCAAAATTCCTCTTTGAAAACGACATGCTCATCTACCTGGTGGTCTTTGGCCGCACGGAATACCTTACGAGCCGGAAGCTGTTCAGCGACGTTCAGGAATATATCGACGACGTCTATGCCGCCAGCCACTACCACAGGAATACAGAAGCACGCAGGCGCGAGCTGTGGCAGGTGGATGAAGCAGCGGCGCAGAGCTATGAGGCGGATTTATTCGGTTCGGCATTCCCGTCCGAGGCGCCAATTATCACTGGCAGCCCAAAACCCGACTGGTCCAAGGTGTTCGAAGAAGCCGATGAAGGCTTCTCCGAAGCGCTTCTGCGCCTGATCGATGAAAAGGGCATGACAGACGCTCAATGCTACAACAAAGCCAATATCGACAAGCGGCTGTTCTCAAAAATCGGCTCCAATCCGGCGTACAGGCCCAGCAAACCGACCGCCTTTGCCTTGGCCATCGCGCTGGAGCTGTCGCTGGAGGAAACCTCCGCGCTGCTACGCAAGGCCGGCTTCGCCATTTCCCACAGCAGCAAGCTCGATATCATTGTGGAGTATTTTATCAAAAACAAACGATACAACATCTATGAGATCAATGAGGTCCTGTTCGACTTCGACCAGCCGCTGCTGGGGAACTGCACCAAATAAAAGGTCGCTTCACAGGCGACCTATTCTCGCCCGCCTGTCTGTATAATGGACCCAACAAACAGACAGGAGGGATTATCCATGAAAAAGAACCTGACGGAAATGGTGTTCATTCTCGACAAGAGCGGCTCCATGGCTGGTCTGGAGGCCGACACCATCGGCGGCTTCAACAGCATGATCGAGCGCCAGAAGCAGGCGGAGGGGGAGGCACTCGTATCCACGGTGCTTTTCTCCAACAACAGCACGGTTATCCACGACCGGGTGGATGTGCGGAAGGTCGAGCCGATGACGGATCGCCAGTACTTTGTCGGCGGTGGGACCGCGCTGATCGACGCCATCGGCGGCGCGATCCACCACATCGCCAACGTCCACAAATACGCCCGGGAGGAAGATCGTCCGGAGCACACTGTCTTTGTCATCACGACCGACGGCATGGAAAACGCCAGCCATCGCTACAGCAGCGATGAAGTGAAGGCCATGGTGCGGAAGGAAAAGGAGCAGTTCGGCTGGGAGTTTCTCTTCCTTGGTGCCAACATCGACGCCGTGGAGACCGCCGCCCGCTTTGGCATAGGCCGGGACCGCGCGGTGAACTTCCACAGCGATTCCCGGGGCCAGACCTTGAATTACAAGGTCGTCAGCGAGGCAGTTTGCCAGGTGCGCTGCAACGCGCCGCTTGGCGCGGACTGGAAGGACGAGATCGAAGCGGATTTCTGGTCAAGGTGATTCCTGTGTATATGACCCGGAAAGCGGCAGACTGTTGTATCCTATTCCGCGAGGTGAAGAAAATGAGCATTTGGAAAAACGGTATCATGGGCGTCGTGGTTGGCGACGCCCTCGGATGCCCGGTGCAGTTTGAATCCCGGGCCGAAGTGGCCAGGCATCCCGTTACGGGCATGCGGGGCTTTGGCACCTTCAACCTGCCTGCGGGCTCCTGGACGGATGATTCCTCCCTGACCCTTGCGCTGCTGGAGAGCATAAAGCGCAACGGCGGGATCGACTGCGCCGACATCATGGATAACTTCGTGAAGTGGCTGGATGACGGCGCGTTCACGCCCTATGGCTATGCCTATGACATCGGGCGGGGCACGATCAATGCGATTCGGAAATACAAGCGTGACCACAAGCCGCATGAAGCGGGAAGCGCTGCCGAGAACAACAATGGCAATGGCAGCCTGATGAGAATTATGCCGGCGGTGCTGTATTGCATCGAGAAAAATATCCCAGATGATGAGGCTGTCGATATCATCCACAGGGTTGGCGGACTCACCCACGGGCACATCAGGGCCAAGATCGCCTGTGGCTTGTACCACTTCATGGCGACGGCCATCGTATCCCATGGTGGTTCGTTATTGGAGAACCTACAGAAGGGGCTGGAGGATGGCTTTACCTTCTATGAAGAACATCTTGCAGACCGTGAAGAGCTGGCGCACTATGACCGGCTGAGGGATTTGGAGCGCTTTGCAGGACTGGGGGAGGATTCGATCCGCAGCACCGGCTACGTGGTGGACGCGCTCGAGGCGGCGGTGTGGTCGCTGGCGACGACCGACAGCTTTGAGAACGCATTGCTGAAAGCGGTCAACCTGGGGGACGACACGGATACCGTGGGGGCCATTGCCGGTGGACTGGCCGGCTTGTATTATCAGGCCATGCCCGAGGCGTGGACCGAGACATTGCAGCGCAGGGAATGGGTCGAGAAACTGATCGAGGAAACAGAGCATGCGTTACATAGCGTTTGACGTTGAGACACCGAACCGGTATAATGACCGCATCAGCGCGATTGGCATTGCGGTGGTCGAGGACGGGGAGATCGTTCACAACTTCTATTCCCTGGTTAACCCGGAGACGGGCTTTGACTGGTTCAATACACAGCTGACCGGGATAGACGAGGCCGCTGTGGCGAACGCGCCTACCTTCGCGGAGCTGTGGGATCAAATCGAACCCATCATGGGCAGCGGCATACTGGTTGCCCATAACGCGCCCTTCGATATGTCCGTGCTGAAGAAGTGCCTGCAGGCCTATGGGATCGACTGGCAGTCGACGGCGTCCTATCTGTGCACAGTCCAGATGGGGAGGCGCCTCCTGCCGGGGAGGAGTCATGGCCTGGACGCCATGTGTGATTACTATGGCATCTGCCTTGACCACCATCAGGCCGACAGCGACAGCCGCGCCTGCGCGGAGATACTGCTGAGGTATCTGAAGGCCGGGGCGGACGTGAGGCCGTTCATCCGGAAGTACAGGCTGGTTTGATCAAAGGAAATGGTACAATGATCAGGATCAGATGTCGATTAAAGGACGTCTGCACGCTGGCCTACAACATGTCCTTCGAGAAAGGACGGATAAGAAGACTGGCGGAGCTGTATCCCGACCTGGCCGACCATCTGATGAACATCTACGACCACATTGTGGATCTGATGGTGCCGTTTCAGAAGAGGCACTATTATTGCCGGGCCATGCAGGATTCCTACTCCATCAAATATGTGCTACCCGCGCTGTTCCCGGATGATCCGGAGCTGGACTACCACAATCTGGAGGGCGTGCACAACGGTACGGAGGCTTCCGCAACGTTTGAGCGAATGGAAAAAATGACTTCGGAAGAACAAGCAGAGTGCAGGAGCAACCTGCTGAAATACTGCGGGCTGGACACGCTGGCCATGGTCAGGGTGTGGGAGAGGCTGACAGAAGCGATTGGCAGCAATTCCTGAACAACCCGCTGGATTGGAGGCGGTCACATGGAGATCAATGCGAACATCTATATCATCACGGACAACCAGGAATTGATGGAGAAAACGGTAGCGATCCTCTCCCGTGAAACGGACGCGTTTTTCGTATGGGAGACCGTAGAGCCCCATCCAATCCTGCCCCTGACCCGGACCTGGTATATCTGTGATACCGGCACAGGGCCGACGACTGACCCCGGCGGATGGGAGGATTGTTTGCGTGAATGTGCTGCTCTGCTCAAGAATCGCGGCGCGGTCATCATGCGCTTCCGGAGCCCCGACCATCCGGAGGACTATTGTGAATACGCGAACACGACCGCCCGGGGAGACGTAGCCATCGGGAAATTCGCGTTTGTCGATGAAAGGGGCTGGGAGCGCATGCTCCTGGAGGATGAAGACTACGAAGCGCCGCCGCTTGAGCTATTGACGATCCCGACAGCGTACAGCGGATCGAAACCTAAGCGCTGGCCTATTGCAGGAACCTGACCGAGCTGTCCATCCCGGATGGCGTCACGCATATCGGTGAGCGAGCCTTTGAGGGCTGTGAGTCGTTGGAATCGGCGAAGCTGCCCGGAGGGCTCAGGGAGCTGGGTGAGTATGCCTTCTTCCTGTGTGACAGGCTCAGGTCGATCTCGATCCCGGAAGGAGTCACGCGAATCGAACCGGGCACGTTCTTCGGGTGCAGCCGGCTCAGGCATGTCGATATTCCCAGTACGGTCATCAGCATCGGCAAAGAAGCGTTCATGAACTGCGACTCGCTGATAAGTATACTGCTGACGGAAGTCATTACCGACGATTGAGAGGCTTTCCCATGTCTACCACAATGCGCGCGGCGTCCGGCTCATCCGCCGAAAACCTGTTCATCTCCCTGTTCGAGGACGTTTTCGGGGCGGAGAAGACGGGGTTTCTGTATTCGCAGTACCCCTTTTTCGACATCTATCAGGGCAGCCGGTTTGCGGATTTCCTGCTGGAGAACGGCGGGCGGCGCGTGGCCATTGAAATTGACGACGACGCCAGCCACCTGCCGGGGCACGTGTCACAGGTGAAGCACTACGACGACCTGACCAAGCAGAACAGCATGATCCACATGGGCTGGGCGGTGTACCGCTGGCCGGTGCGGATCATGCATGAGCAGCCGGAGCGCGTGAAGGACGAGCTGCGCATATTTCTGGGTAGCCAGCCGCAGTTCCGCGCCATCGCGGACTACCTGCCGACCCAGCGGGGCCGCACTTTCCAGCTGAAGGAGCATCAACAGGAAGCGCTGGACGCGCTGGCGAAGATGCGCGAGGCGAAGGAGACCATCGCGCTGATCCACCATGCCACTGGCACTGGCAAGACCGTGACCGCCGTCAGCGACGCGAAGCGCATGGGCGGGCGGACGCTTTACATCGCTCACACCAAGGACCTGATCACCCAGGCCGCCGACACCTTCCGTGAGCTCTGGCCGGAGGCGTCGCTGGGGCTGTATGTGGAGAACCACAAGGAGACCGACACCCAGGTGATCTGCGCCAGCGTGCAGAGCGTGGCGCTGAACCTGGACAGCTTCCTGCCGGACGCCTTCGACTATCTCATCATCGACGAAGCCCATCACGCCGCCGCCGAGACCTATCAGAAGGTGCTTGCTTACTTCACGCCGCGCTTTACCCTGGGCCTGACCGCCACGCCGGAGCGCGCCGATGATCAGGATATATTGGAAATATTCAAAAATACAGCGCACCGCTTGGACATCCAGACTGCTGTGGAAATCGGTGAGCTGGTGCCAGTGCGCTGCATTCGCATACACACCAATATCGACCTGACCAAGGTGCGCTTCAACAGCGTGCAGTACAACATCCGCGACCTGGAGAGCAAGATCTTCGTGCCGGAGCGCAACCAGCTGATCGTGGACACCTGGCTGGAGTTTGTGCGCGACAAGCGGACGGTCATCTTCTGCGCGTCCATCAGGCACGCTGAACAGATCGCGGCACTGCTGAACGAGCGCGGCGTGCCGGCGCTGGCGGTGTCCGGCAGCATGAAGCTGGCCGAGCGCAACGAGGCCACCCAGCGCTTCACCCAAAAGAAGCTGCTGGTGCTGTGCGCCTGCGACCTGTTGAACGAGGGCTGGGACTGCCCGGAGACCGAGGTGCTGTTCATGGCGCGGCCCACGATGTCGAAGGTGCTGTACACCCAGCAGCTGGGGCGCGGCATGCGCCTGGCCGACGGCAAGGACAGCCTGATGGTGTTCGACTTCGTGGACAACGCCAGCCAGTACAACATGCCCTATTCGCTGCACCGGCTGTTCCGGCTGAAGGACTACCACGCCGGCGGACTGGTGGCCGCGCCGATGGCGCAGAAGGCGGCGGAGGAGAATCTGTACGCCAAGGGCGAGCGCCCGGACGCGCTGGTGGATTATCCCGTGGACGCCACGGATTACGAGCTGGTCGACCTGTTCAACTGGCAGGAGGAGGCCGCCGGAATGCTGTCGCAGATGGAGTTCGTGCGGCGCGTGGACGTGCAGAGCGAGACCGTCGAGCGCTACGTCCGCGAGGGCATGATCCTGCCGGACCTGGTGGTGCCCATGAGCGAGCACCGGACCTTCAAGTATTTTAAGGAGGAGACGCTGGAGGCCGCCGCCGCGAAGTATGGCTGGACGCTGATCGACGATTCCAACCGCAAGGCCATGTTCATGGACATGGTGCGGCGCATGGACATGAGTTACTCCTACAAGCCCGTACTGATGCTGGCCGTGCTGGCCTGCGCGGACGGGAAGGGCCGGATGAAGCTGACCGACCTCGTCCAGTTCTTTCGCAGCTTCTATGCCGACCGCCGCAGCCGGGGCCTGGTCGTTGAAAAGCCCAACAGCCTCTATTGCCGCGAGGATGTGGCCGACAAGGAGATCGAGCGGAATATCCTGGCCAATCCCTTCAAGCGCTTCGAGGACATGCAGATGATGCGGCATACCAAGACCCTCGGCATCGTTGAGGTGGACAATAGCGTGTGGAAGCGGCTGACAGAAGAGGAAAAGACGGAGATCAGGGGGATTTGCGAGGAGAAGCTGGAGGGGTATTACAGAAGGCTGGAGGGCTCCAGATGAACAATGAGCGTGCGATTGAAGTGTTGGAAATGCTGCTGAACGGCGTTCATCCTGTGACGGGCGAAATCCTGCCAGAGGATGGGGTTCACACGGAACCAGATGTCATCATGGCTCTATACAAATCTGTTGAGGCGTTATATAACGAGGCAGGCGGAAAAAACCAAGTTCGTTCATCGCAGGGGCAGTATACAAAGCGCGGGAAACTCAATGCCGGTCGCCCCTGGACCGAAGAAGATGACCGGGGATTGAGAAAACTATACAAAAACCAGGTACCTGTGGAGAGAATGTGTGTAATTCTCCAAAGGCGGCCAAGGGGGATAAACAATCGGTTGATGTGTCTTGGCCTTATGCAGCGCACAACAGACCGCTATGGCAACCAGATCAAGCCCGGCTTGGAACGTGTGGGGACACAATGGATGCCCCAGGAGGATGCCCGTTTAAGGGAAATGTTCAACGATGGGAAGTCTATTGAGGAAATGATGAAAGCTTTTCATCGTTCAGAAAAAGGCATCAAATACAGGCTGGAGAGATTGCAGCTGATCGAGGATGCCGAGAAATATCCGGAAGAGACTGGTTCAAGCTCCAGATTTGATAATGAAGACTTGAGAAGGCGATTTCTCCACGGAGAAACGGTTGCCCAGATAGCGGCCATATATGGACAAACGGAACAGGCCATACGTGCGAGGCTGTTTTATATGGGATTTGGAGGAAGCGGGCCTCGCGTATTACCTCATCGGGAAAAGGATACTTAATGCTGTACTATTGATATCGGAGGAACCAGATGAAGGTTGTTCTCTCAAGGAAGGGCTTTGACTCATCAAACGGGGGCTGCCCCAGTCCGATCATGCCGGATGGGACGTTACTATCCATGCCGATCCCGTCGGCTGATAAGGACAGATATGACGATCTTTGCTATAATGGATTGCCGTATTCAAGAATACTCCAGCAGCTTGCGCCGAAGAAGACCTTTGGATACTGTCATGTCGATCCGGATATCCGGGACGATTGCAGGGCAAAGAGCATCGAGGGTTGGAAGCCGGGCTTCGGGCAGAGTGGCTCTGCCCAGGGCGTACTGACCAATGCAAATGTTGAACTGGGCGACTTGTTTCTGTTTTTTGGGTGGTTTCGGAAGGTTGAACTGTACAATGGATGCTATCGCTATATCAGACAGAGCAAAGGCAGCTTCTTTGACCATTCTGATATGCATGTCATCTATGGCTATATGCAGATTGGGGAGATCCTAACTGCGAAAGACAGGATATCAGAGTATCCCTGGCACCCACATGCAGCAGACAGCCACATCTGCAATGGTACAAATGTTATCTACATACCAACAGAGCATCTGTCATTTTTGCCGGACTGCAAAGGCTATGGCACGCTTGACTACCGTGTGGATCGCGTGCTGACAATGGAAAACAGGAGCAGAGGCACTTGGAATGAACTGCCGTTCTTAATGCCTGAACATGTTTATGGGAAACGAAAGAACTGTGCAAAAGATAAGGGATTATTCTACAATGGCATCTGGCAGGAGCTCGTTGTGTATGAATCTGACGGTCTGCTGGATTGGGTCAAAGAGATTATACAGTAGTACGAAGGAAGAACGGTGATTTCATGCTCCACCCCGGTCTCTACGAACAACTGATCAACCGCGCACTGCGCCAGGAATTGGACACCGTTCCCCCTGAGCGCAAATCGGTCGCGCCCGTCGATCCTGCTGAGGTCGCCGACGTGCTTTCGCGGTACATCGCGGAGGCGGCGAAGCGGGCGCTGTCCGGCATGGCCGAGGGGCGGGGTGAAGTGGCGGATCAGGTGGCGCTGGCGAACCGGCTGATCGGACTGCTGCCGGAGACGGATGGCCAAGACATTGTCGACCGGGCGGAGCAGCTGATGGCGCTGCTGGCGGAGCAAGACCCGGCGCTGGCGCTGGGCAGCTCGGCGAACGATGCCGTGCGCCCGGAGACCTCCATTGCCCAGAGCAGCCTGTTCACTGGCGCGGTGCACGAGCCGCAGATGTTCTCCGAGCTCAAGAAGGAGATCGCCAGCGCCGACCGCATCGACATGCTGGTGTCCTTCATCAAGTGGAGTGGCCTGCGGTTGATCCTCGAGGATCTGGAGGCCTTCGCCCGGCGAAGCGGGGAGCTGCGCATCATCACAACGTCCTACATGGGCGCGACGGACGTCAAGGCCGTGGAGGCGCTTTCCAAGCTGCCGAACGCCCGCATCAAGGTCAGCTATGACACCAAGCGCACCCGTCTGCACGCCAAGGCCTATGTGTTCTACCGCGAGACCGGCTTCACGACGGCCTATGTGGGTTCGTCAAACCTGTCCAATGCCGCCATTTCCAGCGGCCTGGAGTGGAACGTGAAAGTCACGGCGAAGGACCTGCCCGCGACGATCCGCAAGATCGCTGCCACTTTCGACACCTACTGGCACTCGGACGAATTTGAGTTCTACGGCCCGGACATGCGGCCTCGGCTGGTGGAGGCGCTCAAGGCCGAGCACTACGACAGGGAGCATCCTCAATTCCTGTTCGACATCCGGCCCTATCCCTATCAGCAGGAGATCCTGGACAAGCTGCTGGCCGAGCGCGAGGTGCGCGGCTCCACCCGCAACCTGATCGTTGCCGCCACCGGCACGGGCAAGACCGTGATCGCCGCCTTCGATTACAGGCGATTCTGCAAACAGAATCCCGGGAAGGCCAACCGGCTGCTGTTCATCGCCCACCGGGAGGAGATATTGAAGCAGAGCCAGGCGACCTTCGCCGGGGTGCTGAAGGACGTCAACTTCGGCGAGCTCTATGTGGGCAACTATCGCCCGGAGAGCCTGGAGCATCTTTTCGTGTCGGTGCAGACGCTGAACTCCCAGGCACTGAACCAGCGGCTCCCCGCCGATTATTACGACTATATCGTCATCGACGAATCTCACCATGCGGCGGCGCACAGCTATGGCCGGGCGCTGGAGTACTTCCAGCCGAAGGTGTTGCTGGGCCTGACCGCCACCCCGGAGCGCATGGATGGCCAGGACATCTACAGGTATTTCGACCGACGCATCGCGGCGGAGATTCGCCTGCCGGAGGCCATCAACCGCAAACTGCTGTGCCCGTTCCAGTATTTCGGCGTGTCGGATACCGTGGATCTGAATGACCTGCGCTGGGTGCGGGGCGGCTATGACCGCGCGGAACTGAGCAACCTGTACACGCTCAGCCAGGGCGTGGCAGAGAAGCGCGCCGACCACATCCTGCGCAGCATGGATAAATACGTGACCGACATGAACGACGTGCGGGCGCTGGGCTTCTGCGTGTCCATCGAGCACGCGCGGTTCATGGCCGACTACTTCAATCGCTGCGGCGTGCCGGCGCTGGCGTTGACCGGCGACAGTCGGGACGACGTGCGCGCCTCCACTCAGGAGAAGCTGGTCAAGGGTGAGCTGCGGGTACTGTTCGTGGTGGACATTTACAACGAGGGCGTGGACATCCCCGAGGTGAACACGGTGCTGTTCCTGCGGCCCACCGAATCGCTGACGATCTTCCTTCAGCAGCTGGGGCGCGGCTTGCGCCTGGCCGAGGGGAAGGAATGCCTGACCGTGTTGGACTTTATCGGCGCGGCCAACCGCAAGTACAACTTCGAGGAGAAGTTCGCCGCGCTGCTGGACAACACCAATCACAGCGTGGAGCAGGAGCTGCGCCATGGGTTCGTGTCCGTGCCGAAGGGCTGCTACATCCAGCTGGAGAAGAAGGCGTCGCAGATCATCCTTACCAACATCCGACAGAGCTACGGCTTTAAGGGCGGGCTGGTCAGCCGCATCGCGTCTTTCGAGGAGGACAGCGGCCTGCCTCTGACGCTTGAGAACTTCCTCACTTATCATCACATGGACGCGCGCACCATCTACGCCAAGTTCAGCTTCGCGCGACTGTGCGCCGAGGCCGGCATGCGGGAGAACTTCGCCGAGCCGGTGGAGGACGTGCTGATCAAGGCGTTCAGCCGGCTGTGCGCCATCGACTCCCGGCGCTGGATCGGCTTCCTGCTGGACATCCTGCCGAGGCTGGACGATGTGGATTTCTCCGCCCTGGGGGATAATGAAAAGCGGATGCTCAATATGTTCTATGTGACCGTGTGGCAGGAGGTCATTGAGGATTTCAGTGCGGATCAGGTATGGGAGAGGCTGTATGCGCTGGCGGACAGCCCGGTCCTGCTGGGCGAACTGATCGAGCTGCTGAAATACAAGCTGAATACCATCGACTTTATCGACGCGCCGGCGGACCTGCCCTACGATTGCCCGCTGGACGTGCACTGTTCCTATACCCGTGACCAGCTGTTGCTGGCGTTGGATTTCATGAAGCCTAAGACGCTGCGCGAGGGCGTGAAGTGGCTGGCCGACAAGCAGACCGATGTGCTGCTGATCACGCTGAACAAGTCGGACAAGGAGTATTCGCCCACGACCATGTACAACGATTACTCCATCAACTCCCGGCTGTTCCACTGGCAGAGCCAGTCCACCACCAGTGCCGATTCGCCCACCGGCCAGCGCTATATCCACCACAAGGCCCGTGGCAGCCATGTGCTGCTGTTCGTCCGGGAGACCAAGAGCGACGCCTGCGGCGCCGCGCCCTATACCTTCCTCGGCACGGCGGATTACGTCAGTCATACCGGCAGCCGGCCCATGAACATCGTGTGGCGGCTGCATCAGGAGATCCCGGCGAAGTTCCTGAGGAAGACACAACAGGTGATGGGATAGCACATGGAATCGGTAAATGAGATCAAAGAGAAAGAATGCCTGGCTCGTCGAGTGTGCGCGCAGCGATACCATCTGGGCCTGCGGCATACGGCTCAATGAGGACGAGCGATTCGACGCCAGCGAATGGTGTGGCCAGAACACTCTCGGCTTTGCGTTGATGGAGGTACGCTCCATGCTCCGAAAGGTGGAAGATTAATATGGTCGGAAAGTATAAGGTCATCACCCTCTGCGGCAGCACACGCTTCAAGGATGCTTTTATGGAAGCACAGAAGCGCCTGACGTTGGAGGGCAACATCGTGATCAGCGTTGGCCTGTTCGGCCACTCCGGGGATGACGAGGTCTGGACGGAGGGCACGAAGGAAATGCTCGATGATATGCACAAGCGGAAGATCGACATGGCCGATGAAATCTTCGTCATCAACGTTGACGGCTACATCGGCTCCAGCACCCGCTCGGAGATCGAGTACGCTTCGGCGACCGGAAAGGCCGTCCGTTATCTGGAGCCTTAGGGAGAATGCTATGGCGATCACGAAAACGGATTTCATGCGCGGCATGCAGTGCCGCAAAATGCTGTGGCTGGACAAGCATAAGCCCTCGCTGAAGGTCATCCCACCGGAGATCCAGGCCCGTCTGGACGCGGGAAATGACTTCGGCGATCGGGCTATGGGCATGTTCGGGCCCTACGAGGAAATGACCGTCTACCGGCCCGGCACCACCATCCCGGACAAGAAGGCGATGCTGGCCAGGACCGCGGAGCATATGGAGAAGGGAACGCCCGTCATCTGCGAGGCCGCTTTTTCCAACTACAACAACTACTGCGCGGTGGACATTCTCAGGAAGCGCGGCCCCGTCTACGATATGTACGAGGTCAAGAACGCGTCGGAGCTGCACGATCAGTTTGTGAAGGATGCGGGGTTTCAGTATTACATCCTCAAACGGTGCCGTGTCCCCGTGAGCCGGGTTTACATCGTATTGCACGGTCCGGACGAGGCGAACCCGTTTCTGCCGGTGGATGTTACCACCGAGGCAAAGGGCCTGTACAAGTGGATCAACGACAACATCTGGGATCTGAACCGCATGCAGAAGGAACGGGAAGAGGTACAGGTGGAGCCGGGCGAGTGCTGCACCAGCCCCTACGAATGCTGGTACTATGCGTATTGCCATGGTGGCATGCCCGGTGGAGGTGAATTCTGATAACTATCCACGTGAACCCGCCAGTGGCCTACTTGGGTCCACCGTGTGTTCGTATGGAACATGGGCAGAAAGAAGCGCCTCCTCCGAAGAAGAGGCACTTGTGGGTTCGTCATGCTTAGATTGTTATTCTTGTCTCACGCCAATCACAATGTGGTGGTCGTCGCTGCCCCGCGTCTTGATGGTCTGCAGGATATATGCGGTTTCACCACGGTCTCCCGTCTTCATAAACGACAGCGCCTCCGTCTCCTCCTGGCCGATCCAGCGCATCAGATTGGGCTTGGCTGTCGCGCCTCTGACCTTCTCCTTATCTTTCTCGGCCACATCCCTGAGCAGCTTCTCCCGGGCCTCTGAGAAAAAGTCGGTTCCGCCGGGCCGGATTTCGAGCTTTCCATCCTTGTCCGTGTAGAACTCCAGATAATAGTCCGTGACCATGTCCACATGTCTGACTTGTGACGACCAGTGAACCCCAGCCGATGGCGCTGCCCACACAGCAAGCGGGGAAAGATAGGGTTGAAGGCCATTACTTTTCCCAGCTGAGGCTGCCTGTTTCTCCACTATGATTCCTCCAATCTGTTTCAAGGCGGTCGCTTTTGTGTAAACAAACTCAATATGTATTATAAGCATAATACGTTGGAAAAGTAATATTAAACAGTAAGCTGCAAGGAATTAATCTGACGGTTTCAGTTTATTTCCAGAAATAGTTCATTTCTAAGATGTCAAGCTGTAATTTTGGTATTGACAACTTAGTTGTAATATGATATATTACAACTATCAGCTGATGAAAGATTTGAGGAGGCGACGTATGCAGATAGGCAGCAGATTCACGATAGGTGTTCACATCATCACGGCCATAGATTATTTCAAGGACATGGATCGGGTGAACAGTGAATTCCTGGCGGGGAGTATCGGCGTCAATCCAGTCATCGTTCGCACCGTCATATCTTCGCTTCGAGAAGCAGGAATTGTACAATCGCGCCGTGGAAGCAGCGGTGCGGAGCTGGCCAGACCGCTGGACGGGATTACCCTATACGACGTCTATAAGGCAGTCCACAGCGTCGATGAAGCGGAGGGGCTGTTCCATTTCCATGAGCAGCCGAATCCCGATTGTCCGGTAGGACGGAACATCCATAAGGCGCTCAATCCAAGGCTTGCCAATGCGCAGGAGGCCCTGGAGGACGAGCTTCGTTGCACGACGCTTGCCGAGATTGTTGAAGAAACAAGGCAAGCCATACAAAACGAGTTACATTGAGAGGAGTAATATCTCATGAAGAAGATCCTGATCGTCAACGGCAGCAAGAGAAGGAAGGGCAACTCCTATGCGCTGGAAGAGCGTATCGCGGAGCAGCTTAAGGGCAAGGCCGAGGTTTTCACGTTCAACATCGGCGAAAAGGACGTCCGCGTCTGTCTTGCCTGCGATGGCTGCAAGCGCCAGCACACCCCCAACTGCATCCAGAAGGACGACTTTACCGCCCTCATCCCCGAGATCGACACCTGCGACGCGATGCTGATTCTCGCGCCTGTGCACTGGGATCAGTTCCCTGCGCAGCTCAAGGCGTTCCTCGACCGCACCTATTCCTTCATGGACTTCAGCCAGCCCGACTTCTCCATGGCGAGCCGCAAGGACAAGAAGCTGGGCGGATACTTCTTTGCCGGATTTGGTCCGGTCGATGTGTACACGCAGATGGTTGAAACCAACCTCAAGAGCTTTGCTACCGCCGGATTCCGCGACTACAAGGCGCATGTGGCGGGCGATGCGAATGTCCCGGGCAGCATCTTGGAAAAGCCGGACGACTTGAAGGCCGCAGACGAAATGGTGGAGTGGTTGCTTGCCTGATGAAACCCAAGTGTCACACTTAAGGAAATACCGCGCAATTAAGGTGGTCAGCTGGCGAGTGAATTTTTCGACAGATGCAATTGCAGATTTCGAAGGTCGAGAAATCTGCAAGCAGCAGATGTCGCCCTAAAGGACTAGCTTCGCGTCGGAAAAGGCACCGCCAGATGTGCCGCCGTATTGTGCGGTATTTCCTTAATGACCAAATATGCAAAGAGCCCGGGGGATGTTAGCAAATCCCTGGGCCTTTGTCCTATATGAGTGATCGATCGCTTGTGGGTATGAGTAGCCCAAGTCTTTGCATAATTGAATTCTGAATCGAATCATTCTCTGCAAAACTGTTCACGAAATGTTCATTGCCATATTAGCACTCGCCTCTTGACAGTGCTAACAAAATGAGTATAATAATATACGAACCGAGGGGGAAAGAAAGAGCCCCAAAGGTTCAGGGTAACAACATACAAAGACCGACGCCGACACGACAGCCCGTCGGAGGATGCCACTCGAAAGGGAGCACACCGACAACGGGTGCGCGACCAGCGCAAGAGGGTCAAAGGAGGTAAGCGTTATGTTGATGCCGAGTATCTTTGGTGAGAATCTGTTTGACGAGTTCTTTGGTGACTGGGATCGTGAGATGCGGCGGATGGACCGTCAGCTGTACGGCAAGAACGCCGCCCGCGAGATGAAGACCGACGTGCATGAGCATGAGGATCATTACGAAGTAGATATTGATCTGCCGGGCTTCAAGAAGGAGGACATCACGCTGGAGCTGCAGAACGGCTACCTGACCGTGACCGCCGCGAAGGGCCTTGACAAGGACGAGACCACGAAGAAGGGCAAGGTCATCCGGCAGGAGCGCTGGGCTGGTACGATGCAGAGAAGCTTCTATGTGGGCGATGCGCTCACAGAGGCGGATATCGGCGCAAAGCTGGAGCACGGCGTGTTGAGCCTGAATATCCCCAAGAAGGATGAGAAGAAGATTCCTGAGAAAAAGGTCATCATGATTGAAGGATAAAATCCCCGTCATACCTCCCCCTGTCGAAGCAATCCGGCAGGGGGCTAATTGTATTATGCACAAAAAACTCATGCCGTACCCAGGCTCAGGATATGGTTGATAAACAGCTGAACAGCCGGCGAAAAGGTCTGGTATTTTTTCCAGATCAGCGCGCCGGATGTTTTCTTTTGACCTGCGAGGGGACGGAAGCAGAGTGCGCTGTCGCCGATGGTGTTGATCAGCTTCTCGAAGCCCAGCGCGCAGCAGGCCCCGGATTCCACCAGCAGCGAGGCGTTGAAGATGAGGTTGTAGGTGCCGACGATATTCAGGCTTCTGGTCTGGGTGACGCTCTCCCAGTAGGACTGAGAGGCGCGGGAGATCATGATGGGAACACCGGCAAGCTCGGCCAGCCGGATCTCAACCTTGGAGGCCAGCGGGTGGTTCCGGCGCATCAGCACGCCGAAGCGATCCGCGGCAGGCAACCGGATCGACCTGAATCTTTCGTGATCATATTCGGTAAAGATCAGTGCGAAGTCGATCAGGCCGTTGTCCAGCTCGTCCATCAGGTCCTGGGTGTCGCCGCTGGTGATGTGTAGCTGAACGTCCGGGTGCTCCCTGAGCAGGGCGGCCGCCGTTTCCGCAAAATACCGGAATGCCTGCGATTCGCCCGCGCCGATGCGGATGGCGCCGGTCAGCCGGTGCTTGACCTGGGCGATCTCCTCCTGGGTAAGCTGCATCAGCCGCACCACTTCCTCGGCGCGGCGGCGCAGGACCTGCCCCTCCTCCGTCAGGGTGATTTTCCGGTTGCCGCGTTCGAACAGCGTCACGCCGAGCTCTTCTTCCAAATCTTTCATCTGCCGGGACAGGGAAGGCTGGGCGACGTGCAGGGATTCGGCGGCCGCCGAGATCGTGCCCTCGCGGATCACCGCGAGAAAATATTGCATCGTGCGAATGTCCATATCTGTCCCTCCCAAGTGTACTTCCTATGCAATTATAGCATGGGAAAGCATAGAAAACAAGTATTTGATTATAGATGAGCGGCGCGATATAATATTCCCGGAAAGTGAAATCGGAGGGATGACACATGGACGCGAAGATGCTGGAGTACAGCAGGCACTTCGTCTATTTCCCCGGCCCGGAGTGCGACCCCATCGACCAGGCGAACGCCTGCCTGTTCCTGGCCTCCGACATGGGCAGGCACGTCAAGGGACAGGTCATCCAGGTGTGCAACGGCGCGTTTCTGTAAGGGACTCTGGGAGGATGCTATGAGACGATGGATTGCGGTATGGCTGGCTGAACGGCGACATCGACTATGCCACCGACGCGCCCTACTTCACCATCCTCTTTGAGGACCAGGATGAATCCGAGATCTACGGCAATCAGGTGAACATCGGCGTCATCACCTGCCCCCTTGCGGAGATCGCGGCGCTGGAAGGCAGCTATGATGTGGTGATCGAGCTGGACCAGTAAGGAGACACGTTCCATGGTGAGTGTGACCCGGCCACCCTAGTGGCACTGGAGAAGGCGGTGGAAGCCCTGGACGGCGTTGGCTGCAGCGGCGACAGTTGCCCGATCAATGTCACCATTGTCGGCGGCAACTGCTATATTCGCACCGCGCCGAACACAGACGGAAAGATCGTCGGCGTGGCGCATAAGGGGGACAAGCTGCCCTATGGCGGCACGGTGTCCGACAGTGGTTGGCCCATGGTCGAGCACAATGGCCAGAATGCTTGGGTCAGCGGCAAGTACGCCAAGCTGACCGACTGAGACAACACGAACACACTCCGGGGTTTGCGCTCCGGAGTGCTTTTCTTTTACAGGGACGGAGGAGGGAGCACATGACCAGCGAACAAAAGCGGCTCATTGATACGACCGGCTGGTCAGTCAGTACGAGAAGCTGGCGGCGAATATTGCGGTGATCCAGCGTGAGAAGGAGGACAATCAGGACGATTATTCTGACGACAATCATCAGTTTAAAACCCCTGGAAGAAAATGACAGAGCGCAGTTTATTCTTGACAGTCAGGAAGCCTTCATGCATGGCGCCGCAGGAGAATGCCGGGTAAGAGACGTGTACTATGAATCAGAAGGCACCGGTGTTTCGCGTCAGACCATAGAGGCGAGCATCAATGCGGCAGATGCTGAGGCATATCGCATTTTCATCGGTGATATCAGGCTTGGCGGGGTGGTAATCAAGCTGGACGAACACGAACGGGGTTATGTTGACATGCTCTTCGTCTCACCGAGGACACATGACTGTGGCATCGGGTCTGCCGCGTGGGAGGCCATCGAAAGGCTGCATCCTCAGATTCGGGTATGGGAGACTGTCGTGCCTTATTGCGAGAAAAAGAATATTCGTTTTTATGTCAATCGATGCGGATTTCATATCGTAGAGCTTCTGAACAGCCGTTTTCCAAATCCCTACTCAAAGCATCCCAATGAGGCCATGCTGTTCATGGAGCAGCTTGCGGATTGCATGAGCCGGGATACCCTGTACTGCGTTGATCCCAGCCTGAATGAGCCTGTTCGCAACAGCTACTATGAGGAGGCGATGCGGGAATTCAATGAATCGTTGAAAACGTTGAAGGATGAATATGAGAGCGCCGAAGAGGCGAATAAGCAGGATCTGGAAGCGCAGATTCGGGAGCAGGAGGCTTCCATTGTCGATTACGAGCAAACCAGCTGGGACATCAGTCAGGCAAGTATTGAATGGTATCGCGCCAATGATGAGAATATCGTCCTGGAAGGCGTCAACTGGCTGTACAGTGAGAATGCCGGAGAGGCAAGCGACCTCGCGGAGCAATACCTGGCGGGTCAGATCGACGTTGACGCCATGCTGAAGGCTATTGACAAGAAGGTGAACATGATGCGTATGGAGGGGAACTGACGCCATGCTGCCAAACGCAGCGCACTTGAGTATGCGATCGTCATAGATGAATCCCGACAAAACGACCATCTATTTGAAAAGAGGTGTTAACATGAAAAAGTTGGTTTGTCGCTATGTATGTTCGGTCCTGATGGTGCTGAGCCTGTTCGGCCTGACCGCACCTCTGAATGGGATCGTGTATACTGTGGCGCACGCCGAAGCCAGGCAAACATTTGCCAGCGGTGATATCTGCGTAGTGACCGTTCGGAAACTAAATGTACGCTCCGGTCCAAGCAAGAAGAACAAAGTCATCACCAGGCTGAAGAAAGGCACGGAGGTGACTGTGGAGAAAATGGAAAAGGGCTGGTACTACGTCAAGCATGCCAAAGACAACGGCTATGTCGACGGCAAGTATCTGAAGAAGAAGTCAGCGGATACAGGTATTGTGACTTTTCCGGATTCAAGTAACACCTACACGACAACCTGCACGGTTCGCATGCGCGCCAAGCCTTCCTCGAAGAGCCGGGCCATGGGAAAGCTGGAAAAGGGCACCAGCGTGAACGTCTTGTCCACGAAAGGCAAGTGGTCCGAGCTCATCTATCATGAGCGACATGTTTGGATAGCGTCGAAGTATCTGAAAAAGGTGAAATAGCCGCCCATTAAACAGCCCCGCTGAGATAGGACTTCGGGACGGGCGGCGATCATACCAGTTCCAAGAGAACTGTTTATCATACCGAATACAACTTTGGCGCCTGTGGCGTTGCCTACGACAACGTGCTGTCGGCGGGCATGAAGCCGCTGGTGGAGCTGTCCTTCATGCCCGAAAAGCTGGCATTAAAAGAGGAGGGGAGGCCCGTGAAGGGCGGCTTCTTCTACCGGCCCAACATCGTGCCGCCCGCGGATTACGCCGCCTGGCGGGATTATTTACAGGCTTTCGTTCGCTTCCTGATCCACCGCTATGGCGCCGAGGAGGTGCGCACCTGGCTGTTTGAGGTCTGGAACGAGCCCGACCTGCCCTTCGTGTTCTGGAACGGCAGCCGGGACGAGTACTTCCGGCTGTATGCCGAATCCGCCCGGGCCATCAAGGACGTTGACGCGCAGATCCAGGTGGGCGGCCCCGCCACCAGCGGCGGCAAGTGGATCAGCAGCTTCCTGCGCTATTGCCGGGAAAACGACGTGCCGGTGGACTTCGTCACCACGCACCAGTACGCGGGCGACCCGCTGGGCGGGGTAGAGGACCAGGGCGACGCCGAAGGTCAAGCGGGTGGCTTCGACGCCTGGCCCTTAAAGGACTGGCTTCGCGTCGCCCTAAAGGACTAGCTTCGCGTCGCGGGGAGACCCACGTGATCCTGTTCCGGCAAAAGATGAAGAACCTGGACCTGCCCAAAGCGGAGGCAGTCGTCCGCCTCTCCTGCGCCGACAAGCCCAGGCGCGTGACCGTCCGGCGCATCGACGAGGACCACGGCAACCCGCTGAAGCTCTGGGAGGCGATGGGCAGGCCCGACGCCCTGAACCCCGCGGAGGTGGAGGCGCTGAAGGATAAGAGCGCGGTACGGCCCGCGGCATGGCCTTTCACGTGGGAGGACGGCGTGCTGACCGTCAGGGCAGCGCTCGGCGTCAACGACGTGTACGGCTTTGTGATCGAATAGGGCAGACGTCCTGTGACCATGAAAGCACCGCCGGTCTGTCGAAGTGGCAGGCATTTCGCTATATCGCGATGCCTGCCCGGCAGGCCGCGGCGGAAACGTGGTCGTAGGCGGCGGCGTATTCCTCAAAGGTCGTCATATGCTCCAGGAGCACCGGCGCGTCGGCAGGCAGCCAGCGGTCCAGGATGCCCAGCACCTTCCCGAAATCCAGCGTCCCCTCGCCGGGCGAGCATTCCTCCAGTAGGGTGGTCAGCCGCGTGGGGTGCATCCGGGTATCCTTGATGTGGGTGCTCTTGATCCAGGGCGACAGCTTGCGGAAACATTCGTCGATGAAGGCCTCCGGCATCAGATAGCGCCGGGGGCTGTTGATCATGTTCACAAAATCCATATGAGCGGCGAACTGCCCGCGATCCACATCCCGTATCAGCTGAAGGTATTCGTCGGGACCGTCGGGCACCATCCAGGGCATGGGCTCCAGGCAGTAGAAGGCGCGCGCGGGCCGGACGGCGTCGATGATCTCCCGGATGCTGCTGACGATCCAGGCGTAGGCCTGGTCGGTGTAATTGTCGGGGTCCGCCGCGTCCCATCCGGCGGCGCTGGCCGTGCCGGCGATGTTCACGCAGCAGGGAATGCCCGCTTCGTCCGCAAGGGCCAGCTGCCCCTTGGCATAGTCCATCGCCTCGCGGGCGGCGGTGGGATTTGGGTCGAACGGGTTCTTCCACACGCCGATTTCCGCGATGACCACGCCATGCTTTTCGCAGATACGCCGGTAGGCGCTGATCTCGCGCTTATCCGTCCGGCAGTCAAACGGCGCGGTCACCGCCTTGAAGCGGAATTTGACCAGCAGGGCTTCCCATTCCTCCGGGGTCGTCCATCTTCCGGCAACCGTTCCTCCAAGCAGCATTGGCTTCACGCCCCTTTCTACTGGGTATTATATCAGTATCGTTCCTTGATTTCAAGCAGTGGGACAAGAGAACCGTCCCAACGGCATTGAGATAACGAAAATGGCCTAGGAAAAGACGAATGCTACCGCAAGCATAGGAGATCGTTGAAGGAACTGAAGACAGAAAAG
>CACWZI010000006.1 GCA_902765305.1 uncultured Eubacteriales bacterium | reverse complement strand
CATTCATTGCTCTCACTCCCCTGCACGTTGATGGATTGTGGTTACACCAGCTGGAAGAAGCGGTTGAACAGCTCCCGGTGCTTGGTCAGCAGCTGGTTGACGCAGCTCTTCAGCTCCGGGTCGGTCAGCTGCTGGGCGGCCTGCTGGCACTGGGTGGTCAAAAACTGCTCGTGCCCCAGCGCGTCCTCGATATACTGCAACTCCTTGGGGCTCATTGTCCTCACCTCCAAACACAGCATGCCCCGGAACCGGTGTGAATATGCACGCTATGGCTTGGCGTGGGGCTTGAAGACCAGCGCGTTGATCAGCCCGAAAACCACCGCCGCGGTGATGCCCGCGGCGGTGCGGGTGATGCCGCCCACGAAGGCGCCGATCAGGCCGTAGCGGTTCACCGCTTCGATGGCCCCCATGGCCAGGGAATAGCCGAAGCCGGTCAGCGGCACCGTCGCGCCGGCCCCGGCGAAGTCGGCCAGGGGCTTGTAGACGCCTACCGCGGTCAGCACGACCCCGGAAACCACGAACAGCACCAGTATGCGGGCGTTGGTCAGCTTGGTTCGCATGATCAGAAGCTGGCCGATATCGCAAATCAATCCGCCGACCACGAAGGCCTTCAGGAACATCCAAAGGGTATTCATACTTTGCTCCTCTCTATGCAGGCGGCGTAGGCGATGCCCGGCACGCTCTGGCCCTGTTGGCTGCTGGTAGGGGAGAGCATGGCCCCGGAGCCCACCAACAGCAGCCGGTTCAGCTCCCCGGCTTCCATCCGCTTCATCAGCCATGAACAGCTGACGGAAGCCACGCAGCCGCAGCCGCTGCCGCCGGCGTGGGTATCCTGTTCCTGATAATACAGGCTCGCGCCACAGTCGATCAGCTTCTCGGGGGGCAGGTCGATGCCGGCCGCGTCCGCCAGCGCCAACAGCAGGTCCCGGCCGATCCAGCCAAGGTCGCCGGTGGCGATCAGGTCATAGTCCTCCGCCCTGCGGCCTGTGTCGGACAGGTGGGCGGCGACGGTGTCGAACACCGCCGGGGCCATGGCCGCGCCCATGTGGTTGGCATCGGTGATGTTCAGGTCGATCACCCGCCCCACGGTTCCTGAGGTAACGCGCAGCGCGTTGTCGTTGCCCTGCGCCGCGAGAAGGGAAGCGCCGCAGGCGGTGGCGGTGCGGGAGGCCTGGGGCGGCTTCTGGGTGCCCAGCTCCAGCGGGAAGCGGAACTGGCGTTCCGCCGTACAGAAGTGACTGGAGGCGACGCAGAGGGCGTTTTCAAGGAAGCCCCCCGAGATCAGCGCGGCGCCCATCACCAGGGCCTGAACGAAGGTGGAGCATGCGCCGTACAGCCCGATAAAGGGAATGCCCAGCGTGCGCGCGGCGAAGGACGAGGCGATGATCTGGTTGTTCAGGTCGCCGCCCAGCATGGCCTGCACGTCCTCGTCGGACAGCTGCGCCTGATTCATGGCATTTTTGGCGCACCGGCGCACCATCTCCATCTCCGCCAGCTCCCAGCTCTTTTGCCCGAGGATGTCGTCCTCCAGCACCGTGTCGAACCAGCTTGCCAGCGGGCCGCGACCCTCCTTGGGACCGACGATGCTGGCGTGGGAAACAATGGCGGGGGGATGCTCATAGAGGAAGGTTTGCTCTCCGACGCGGTTCACAGCACCCACCCCCTGACCAGCCAGTAGACGACGCCCACGATCACCGACGCGCCGATGCCGTAGGCCAGCACCGGCCCGGCCAGCGTGAACAGCCGCGCGCCGACGCCCATCACCGCGCCCTCCCGCTGGAATTCGATGGCCGGCGCGGCCACAGAGTTGGCGAAGCCCGTCACCGGTATGGCGGAGCCGGCGCCCGCGTATTTGCCGATGCGGTCGTAGACGCCGATGCCCGTCAGCGTCGTGCCCAGGAAGATCAGGCAGCTGGTGGTGAACATCGGTGCGGTGACCTCGCCCAGGTTCAGCTGCTGGGCCCACAGCGTCAGCGCCTGCCCGATGCAGCAGATCAGCCCGCCCACCCAGAAGGCCCGCCAGTAGCCTCGGAGCATCCGGGAAGGGGGCGTGAGCTTTGAAACCAGCTCGTGGTATTCGTCCGGCGTCAAAGGCTGGCGGCTCATGGACGCACCTCCCTTTCTTTGCGAAGGTCGTGCCTGCCCGAGCGCGTCGGCATGCGGATTTCAGTGAATAAGATGGGCATGTCCGCTACTGTGGTAGTCGAAGGTAAGTTTTGTCGGTTCATGATGGTGATCCTTTCCTGTTTTGATGCCTGTCGTCGGTAGTATGCTTCGATTGCAGATGAATTATGAACGCGCGCAGGCAAGAGGAAATGAATAGAGCGTTCCATACTGGTGTTGCTTTCGATTCAAAAAACAAATGAGCCTTCACTCCAGCGCCAACAGCCGCACCTGCTCAACCCCCTCAATCCCACTCAGCTCGTCCACCATGTCGTCGATGCCCCGGTTGAGCTGCGAAAGGTCGATGGAGAGCATGATGCTGGCCTTGCCGCGGATGGGTAGGCTCTGGGTGATGGTCAGTATGTTGGCGTTGCAGTCGGACAGGGTGCCCATGACCTTCGAGAGCATGCCCGCCCGGTGGTTCAGCTGGAGCATCAGCGAGGCCTTGCGCCCGACCGTCAGCTGGCTGGGCTCCAGGATCTTGTCCTTGTATTTGTAGTAGGTGCTTCTCGAGATGCCCGCCGCATTCACGGCGTCGATCACTTGGGTATAGACGCCGGATTCCAGCAGCCGCCGGGCCTCCACCACCTTGATGAAATAGTCGGGCAGCGCCGATTTTTCCACGATCAGGTAATCGTTGAGCATGTTCATAACGAGCCTCCGGCAGTGTTTGATGCCTTCATTATATCCCGCGGACGGGCGTCCGTCAATCCCGGACGCGAAAAGACGCCTGTATCGGAAATGAAAAAAACGCTGCGGGAGGTTTACAAACCTGGCCGGACGTGGTATAATAGCTTCTGCAAGCGTTATAGGGGAGGGAAGCCGTTATGCCGCAAAAGGGCGTCAAGGTCGTCGCGCAGAACCGCCGCGCCCGGCATGATTACTTCGTCCTGGAGACCTGGGAGGCGGGCATCGAGCTGAAGGGCACGGAGGTCAAGTCGATCCGCCTTGGCAAGTGCAGCCTGAAGGATTGCTACGCCGCGGTGAAGAATGGCGAGATGCTGGTGTACGGCATGCACATCAGCCCCTATGAGAAGGGCAGCTATTTCAATACCGATCCCCTTCGCCCCAAGCGCCTGCTGATGCACAAGGCGGAGATCCGCAAGGCCCATCAGGGCGTGATGCAGCAGGGCCTGGCGCTGATTCCGCTGAGCGTGTACCTGAAGGACGGACGCATGAAGCTGGAGCTGGCGCTGTGTAAGGGCAAGAAGCTGTACGACAAGCGGGACGACATGGCCAAGCGCGACGCCCAGCGCGACATCGAACGCACGATGCGCGCCAGGGGATGATTTCAGGAAGGAGCAACAGTTCACACCTTCCACCGACTCGGGGCCGTATTTTGGTTTCGACGGGGATGCGGAGGGACAGAGAAGCGAGCGGCGGCCCTGAACCGCCTGACAACGGGAAACAAATTGAACTGACGACTACAATAACGTAGCTATCGCCGCCTAATCGGCGATCGTCGACCCTAAGCCTCCTGCGGCGTAGGCCATCGGCGTCGTAAAAGCAGGGAACCAGCCGCCTCAAGCTTTGCGGACGGTGGGATTTTATGAAGCTACTGAAGCCGGAATCCTGTCTGTGGGAGTCCGGTGGAGGGAATGTCAATATACAGACTGCGCTCGGAGATGCTCTGGTCTTCTGGTCTTCGGACAGGGGTTCGACCCCCCTCGGCTCCACTCAAAACCCCCGAAAACACGGCGTTTTCGGTGGTTCGTTCATTTTTGGGATCCGTGGCGATGCAACTTTTGTGCAACTCGTGGACCGGCAAACATGTCGTCCAGTTTGGCGGCGGTTTTCGCCATCTGGGCTTCGGACAGGTGGGTGTAGATGTTCATCGTGGTGGTGATCGAGGCGTGGCCCACCAGCTTCATGGTTTCGTAGGGGTCGAAGCCGTGTTCCCAGAGCATGGTGATGTAGTTGTGGCGGAGTGCGTGGGGCGTGATCATGGGGCGGAGCTTGTGCCGGGGGTCGTACTTTTCAAACTTGCCGTCATCGGGGGAGGCGGTGGCCAGGCCGGCGGCGGCCATCAGGTTGACCCAGATTCGGTCCGCGCTGGACTTCGACAGGGGCTTGTCTGGGCCAGACGGAGCGTGGGCGATATAGGTGTCGGGCAAGCCGCGCAGGGGCTGGAGGATGGCACGCAGGGGCGCAGGGAGTGGCACGTGGCGGTCGCTGGCTTTGTTCTTGAGCGCGCCGGGGGTGCCGTTGGTCTTATAGTCGATGTCGCGCACGATGTGGACGAGGCCGGTGGCCCAGTCGATGTCCTGCCACATCAGGCCCCGGGCCTCGCCGGGGCGACAGCCGAGATAGTACAGCAGCGCCAGGTAATGCCCCATGGGCTCGGATTCACAGGCGGCGGCCAGGGCGGCGCGCTGCTCAGCGGTCAGCGTCGGTTTGACGGCGGTGGGCGTAGCAGCCGGGCGGATTAGGCGCTCGGTAGGGTCGTGGGAGACGATCCTGTCGGCCATGGCGGAGCCGTAGACACCGCGCAGCGCGGCAAGGATGCTGGTGATCAGCGATTTGGATTTGCTGGCGTAGGTGTTGAGCAGCTCCTGCAGCTCCAGCGGGGTGATGGCGCGGAGCATCCGGTCCCCGAGGACGGGGAGCAGGTGCTTGTTGAGGGCGGTGCGGTAGCTTTCCCGGGTGGACGGGGAGACGAAGGGCTCTTTGCGGACGCGGAACCATTCGGAAGCGTAGTCGCCGAAGAGGCGGTCGTCGGCCAGGGCCTCGCCGGTAATATAGCGAGCGATGATGGCGTCTCGGGCCTGGTCCAGCTCGGCCCTGGTGCGCCCCTGATAGTATTTATTGACGGGCTTGCCGTCGGCGTCCACGTCGATTTTGATCTTGGAGCGGTAGGGCTTCTTCTTTCTGGGCATGAAAAATCCTCCTCTCATGATTGCCAAAGGGGAGGAAGGTGTGGTATAATACCAGTACCTTCCCCTTACTTGGTCGTTCGGTGGTGGGTAGCCTCCGATCCGGGGCGCAACCGGGTCGGGGCGTTTTTTTGTTGCTCAGGCCTTACGCTTGCGGATGGAGCCCATACCATTGAGGGTGCGGGTGCCGGATTTGGACATGGGGTCACCTCCTATTGATTCTGTGAAAGCAAGTCATCTAACGAGGAATCGAATACTATTCGAGTGACATCAATGTTTTTGCGTTCTTCATCGCATATTGCATTGAATTCGTCCTCTGTACCTTCAAAGTAAAGTCTCTCGGCTTTATGGAAATAATCCCATCCGTCAAATTCCTCTAAAGAAGAAGGCAAAAACACATATTTAACTCCGCAACTGTTAAATATGTTGTTCCGCATTTTCTTAATTCCATGCGATATGATGGCGCTTTCAATGTTGTCGAGTGCAAAAACGCCTTCCAACTCAATAACATCCATCATTATGCCGTCAACCTCATAAGCAGGTGCGACATATACTTTTTCACTTTTCCCTCTATAATCTTTTATGATTATCTTGTCATGGTCGATATAGTATTCAAAATCAGAAATTGGTGTGTATTCCGTCGCCCAAATAGATTCGACAACAGGCGGCTTTGTAACCTGACGTTCTTTAGCTTTTCCATCATTATTTATTGATGTCGAAATGGTGGTCGTGGTCGGTTGTGTCATAACTGATCCCGAATTGTTCTCTTTGTGATTTCCAGATGCAGCGGATACAATAGCCAGCACGATTATTATTACTATGACTGTTGCACAGCCAATGCCGCCTTGCGCTTGTTGCTTCTCTGTATATCCACAATCCGGGCATATCCCAATAGATTCTTGTTTACGGTCACTGGAGTATGTGCGTCTACCTGACGGAACAACCCAGCTTTTCTTAATGCCGGTTCTATAATACCGCGTCGTTGACTTTGTTCCTGCTGATCGTAATTCGTAATGAAAACGATTGCTTCCACACTTCGGACAATTAGGCATGGTATATTCCTCCTTCTTCTTACTGCTGTTCATCCATTGAATGAGTTGGTATTAGAACAATCAGGCCGTCGTCTCGGCGTCTAATTCGGAAGCTTTTTTCATATCGGGATTGGCGGCGAGGCCGCGCGCGGTACCAATGAGAGCAGACTGGCCGATGTCGTTCAGATCGCGATAGATTAAGATCAACTCTCGTTCCTCCGGCGTGCTATCAGCGTAGAATGCAATTTTAGCATCATAGACATTGCCATATTCTTCAAGCATCTTATTAGGAATGGTGCTTACTTCATCTAAAAGATCATCATCAATGCGAATGTCAGATTTACCAAGAAGATAATCAATAGAGCAATTAAAGATTTCTGACAACTGTTCAAGCATATCAGCCGGTGGAACATTTTTTCCTGTTTCCCACATAGCTACACTACCCCTGGATATATGCAGAAGATCAGACAGTTTTTGTTGAGTAAGGCCCATTGCTTTTCGGGCGTCCTTAAAACGCTTGATGTCAAATCCCATGCTATCACCACCTTATCTGTAAATATAAATTACATTTAATAAAAATGCAATACTTGAGAATGTAATTATTATTGACAAATTTTACCAACGCGGATATAATTGTAATTGAAAATTACACAGTTTTCCAACACCGAAGAAGGGAGGCATAGAAGTGATAGCTGCAAACATAAGGCAACTGCGCGAAAAGCAGAACCTAACCCAAGAGCAACTGGCCGATAAGGTTGGCGTAAATCGAAACGTTGTAACTATGTGGGAGACAGGTAAGAACACACCGCCGACCAAGTACCTGTTGGCAATCGCCGAAACGCTGGACTGTACTGTTGATGAACTGCTGAAAATGAGAGTACATAGGAGTGAACGACCAAATAAGGAGGTACCCCATGACACCGAACGACCGAATGAACGACATGCTGGAGCGCTACGGCGAGGTGTGCAACAAGACCGTGGCGGCGAAGATCCTGGGCTGCAGCGTGGGCAAGGTGAGGGCCATGACAGGGGCGACACTTACCTGAAGGCCGCCTGTCGATTGATTTGCAGGATATTCCAGCACAGTCCCGTGTTCAGAATTGGGGGCGATGAATTCGCTGTCATACTCAGAAATTCGGATTTTGAGAATCGACAACAGCTGGTCAATGAATTTGAGGCTTCCGTGAAGGCCAACAACGCGTCGGTGAATAACAGGTGGGAGGAAATACACATCGCCATGGGAATCGCGGTATACGACCCGGATCTCGACCAAAGCGCGCTGGATGTCGTGCGGCGGGCCGATGGGATCATGTATTCCAACAAGCGCAATCAAAAGGAACAAAATGACTGACGACCTGCTTTATGGGATGGAATCGGGTAAAGCGATGAGGCGCCCCCGGAGAGGTTTTGAGCAACATACCCGTCCTTTCCTTTCGTCCGTGCTTCGAATTACCCTTCCATCTTTCCCACACGCTTATTTTCATACATGACCTTATCAGCGCGATGCAGGGTGTCGTCCACGGAATTGTCAAGCTCGGGGTCGTATACGGCTATGCCCATCGCAACCCGGGGTTCATCCCATTTGTTTGAGGCAGAGGCGCTCTTTTCACGCTTTTCCTTTTCAAATGCCTGAATCAGGGCTTCCCTGTTATTGAAATCCTCATTTTGCAGCACAACGGCGAATTCATCCCCGCCGATCCTGAAAACGGGGCTGTGGGCAAACACCCGGCAGATCAGCTGGCTGGCCGTTCGGATGTAGATATCCCCCTTGTCGTGGCCGTTCTGGTCGTTGATTTGCTTGAGGTTGTCGCAGTCGAATACGCCCACCGCGAAATCGATCTTCTCACCCTGATCCAGCCGGTTCTGCAGTTCCTGGACATAGTTGACGAAGGCGCCCTTGTTCCTTACGGAGGTCAGCGCGTCGACGAACACCTTCCTGTTCAGGTCGTTGACCATGCGCTCCTCTTCATGGGCCCTGCGCTCGGCGCGTATGCTGCGGATGAGCAGTATGAGGATGACGAGCAGAATGACGGCGATGACGGTCATCACGATGAAGAGGTTGTCCTTGATGAGCTCCGCGAAGCTGATCTTCACGTCTTCTGTGGAATAGTAAGTCAGCGCGGCGTGGACGGTCGAATCGGGCACAAGATTGGTGACCTTTGAAATGATGGAGTAAAGCTCTGTGTCCCCCTCGCGCATGGCAAACGAATAATCCATGTCCACGCCGGTATAGACGGTGGTGAGGTGAAGCGCTTCGCATTGCTTGGATATATTGTTGTAGCGATAATTGCTGATAATGACGCAGTCTGCTTTCCTGGCGGCGATGGCGTCAAGGCCTGTCGGCGTATCGGGGAAATACTCGATCTTCCAGTTGGGGAAGTTGTCCACCAGGAACATCTCATAGTTCGTGTTGCCCTCGTTCACGCATACGCGAATGTCGTCCTTCCGGATGAACGCCTTCTGGTCGGCGGCGCGAACCACCGCGTCCATTTCCGTGCGCATGATGGGCGGGGACATGACGATTCCGAGGTTTTCCCCGTCATAGTCGGTCAGGTTGGCGGGAAACATGCAGTCGATCTCGCCGGCCTTTAGCGCCTCCATCGCCGCGCCGGCCGACGGATAGGCCGTCGCCTCAAAGAACAGGTGGGCGTTTTCAAGACTGGTGGAAGCATAGTCCAGGTAATCCTTCAACGCGCCTATGAGCTGGCCGTTATCATCCGCCGCGCAGAAGGCCAGGTAGTTGTCCTGATAGCCGACCCGGATCGCGTCGCGGTCGGTAAGCCACGCCTTTTCGCCGGCGCTGAGATACTGCTTTGCGCCGCCGTTGCTCAGATACTTCTCGTGAAGCTGCTGGTTGTAATCGTTATTCTCATCCTGGATGCGGTTCATGGCCGCGTCCAGGGCGTTCAGAAGCTCAGGCCGTTCTTTATTGACGGCGAAATAGATGTTCGAGGACCCGATCTTGCAGATGGGCGTGGCGGTTTCCGGCCCGCCGAAGATGTCCATTGTGATGAAGGCGTCGAGCTTTCCCTGCCTGAGCATTTTCAGGGCGTCCGTTTCGTTGACGGTCATCTCTGTCAGGTCCACATGGACGTCATGCACCCGCGCCCAATCTTCAAATTGGGTCTTCTGTATGCTTTCCCGGGTGACGCCGACCTTCCTGCCGTTTAATGTCGAATAATCGTCGGCGCTGATTTCCGTGTTGTCCGGCGCGACGAACAGATAATAGGCCTCGGAGCCCATGGGGAGGGAGGTGAAGAGCATCGAATCGGCGCGTTCCTTCAGATAGGAGACGTCGCCCAGCAGATCGATCTCGCCGTCCTTCAGCATTTGGAAGAGTTCGGGCCAGCTCCCTTCGACATATTCGTATTTCCAGCCGGTGTATGCGGCAATCTTTCGCTGATACTCATAGGAATAGCCTGTTTTTCTGCCGAACTGGTCCGTCATGTTGAAGGGCGACTCATGCCAGCCGACGCGGACGACGGTGGGCGAAGTTTCCGCACGGACGCCGAAAGGCAGCGTCAAAAACAGGAACAGTAGAATGACCAACCACTTGACGCGAAAAGCCATAAGTATGCCTCCAGAGTGCGCTATGCTTCTTCGGTATTGGTAAACACGGAATAGACCCCCGAACTTAACTGTCCGTGAAAGCAATTATAACACAAACGCGGGATATAGTAAAGGGGTACGGCAAATCATGCACGGTTCATGGCAAAAAAAGCAGCCCATATTGGGCTGCCAATGGATAAATGGCATAGCGCCTCGTCAATCCTCGTCGTCGTTCGACTTCATCTCGCCGTAGAAATTGACGATGATCGAGGTGATCAGCGCGACCACGATGATGCCGTAGATCCCGAGTATGACGGAGAGTATGCGTCCGAGGGGCGTGACCGCGGAAAAATCGCCAAAGCCGATGGTGGTCACGATGGCGAAGCAGTACCACAGCGCGTCGTTAAAGGTGGCGATGCCCTCTTCCAGATAGGGAAACACCAGCGAGAACGCTACGATCAGCAGCACGATGCCAAAGAGGATTTCCGCCGCATAGGTCTTGCGGACAATCTTTTTCAGTGTGGGCATGTCGATGCGGGCGAAGGCGATGGTACCCACGTGGGCGACGCATTGCCAGGCGATGAAGAGGATCATCGAGATCATCTCCATTTGCCACATCAGTATGACGATCACCGCGATCAGCGCCAGGTTGATGAGCGTGCTGCGGCGGGTGCGGTCCCGCAGGATGGTCAGCACCCGGCTGAAGATCAGCGACGCCTCGTAGAGCCACGCGACGAGCTTGAAGTGGATGTCCTGGGTGTAGGCCTCGATGGTGAGCACCGCGCTGTCGGCGCTCTGCCGGCTGAGCAGTATCAAAACGGCGCAGACCAGGAAGACCGCCGCATAGACGGTGTGTCGAACGACATCCAGGTGGTGCTTGCTGCGGGCAAGGTAGATGCGGATGACCTGGGCCAGGGTCATGCCCAGGAACATCAGCGCCACCAGACCCCATTTTCCGGAGGCGTTGCCCTTTTCGATGACGGTGAAGAAGTATTCGATGTAGTAGCCGGCCAGTGCCAGCACCGCGAGGGACAGCAGACCGTCCAGCGCGGTGAGCAGACCGGCGTTCTTCGGCGCTTTCTGCGTGCTCATGAAATCTTATCTCCTTATGCGTTATTGCCGGAAACCGTTTTTTTCCGCTTCTGCTGATCCTCGGGGTGATATTTTCGAAGGTAGGCGTCGACCTGCTTGCCATAGCCATGTTCCCGCAAGCCCTTGAAGGTCAGCTGGCGGATGATGTCGTAGATCACGGCCATGAGCGGCACCCCGATCAGCATGCCCGGGATACCCCAGAGCCCGCCGAAGAGCAGTATGCCGAACATGACCCACAGCGCCGAAAGGCCGGTGGAATCGCCCAGGATCTTGGGGCCGATCACGTTGCCGTCGATCTGCTGCAGGATGATGATGAAGATCAGGAACATCAGCGCGTGCATCGGGTTGTCCAGCAACAGAAACAGCGCGCATGGAATCGCCCCGATGAAGGGACCGAAGAAGGGGATGATGTTCGTCACGCCGACGATCACGGCGATCAGCAGCGGGTTCTTAAAGCCCATGACCAGGCAGCCCACGAAGCAGATCACGCCGACGATGGCGGAATCCATCAGCTTGCCCATGAAGAAGCCGTTGAACATCCTGTCGGCGAATTTGACCTCATTCAGCACCCACTCGGCCCAGGAGGGCTTCAGCGCGCTGCGAACGATCATCGTAGCCTGCTCCGCCAGCTTCTTGCGCTTGGACAGGAAGTAGAGTGCCACGATCCCGCCGATCAACAGGTCCTTCAGGGCCCCGATCGCGTCGGTGACCTTCGAGGCCGAGCCTGCAATGACGGGCTTAACCTTTTCGATGATGGTCCCCGCGGTGCTGAAGGTCGCCGATAGGGCGTTGAACCAGCCGATGACGTCCGCGACGGTGTTATTGATGAAATCGGCCTGCTCCGGATGGCTTGAGGTGTATTGGCGCACCTGGGCCGAGAACTGTTCCTGCAGCAGCTTGACCTGTGCGGGAATTGACTTGGCGATTTCAACGATGCTGCTTACCACCTGAGGTACGATAAGCAGTATGACGCCCAGCACGATCAGTATAGCAATCACCAGGGCCAGGACATTGGCAAGGCCCCTCGCCTTGCCACCGAACAGGCGGTCCAACCAGTTGGCCAGGGGCGTGACCAGATAGGCGATGGCGCCACCGAACACAAAGGGACGAAGTATCTTCAGCAGCAGGCTGACCGCGCCGGGCTCACCGTTGCCATTGAACACCTTATTGGCGAACAGTATGGCGAGGGCGGTGACGATCAGCGCGGTAAGCCCCCACTTGAAGTACTTTTCGTTCTCTTTGTTCTTCATTGGGTTTCCTCCTCTCTAAAGCCATATATCATCATTATAACATTTCTATTTGCATATATAAAGCCCTTGCTCGGTGTATAATCGAGGACATGTTGGAATGTTTCTAAAACTTAACATTAAAACGGACTGGTCTTACATTTTATATGTTATACTATTAACAGGAAAAACAGTATTCCCACCAATTTACTTCTCCTCGCTTCGTGGGGAGAGAAAGGAGTTCGTTGACATGAACATTTTTCCCGTTGCGCTGGCGGAAGAAGCCGCCGATCTGTCCCAGGCCCTTTCGCGAGAACGAATGGCTGTCCCGGACGGTTGGGGTTCAGGAGGGCCAAAGCGTCGTGGATACGGGGCTATACGGCGTGGTGCGGCATCCGATGTACATGAGCACGCTCATGCTGTTCCTGTCAATGCCGCTGGTGTTGGGTTCTATCCTATCATTCATCATCATGCTGGCCTATATCCCGATCCTCGCTCTGCGCATCAGGAATGAAGAGCGGGTGTTGACACAGCAGCTGGCGGGGTACCCGGAATACAGGAAGAAGGTGCACTGGAGGGTCATACCCTTTGTGTGGTAAAATAAAGGGGTCTGGCAGACCCGAAGCCAGGGACCTATTCAAATAACGATTTTGCTTGAATTGCACATTTCTGTACTTTCGTACAGTTCCATGTTTTCCGTGTTTGTGGTATATTGAATCATACGGACGGAATAGAGGAGAACGTATCATGGCGCAGCTTCCCATCATACGAAGGACAGAAAAGTTGAGGGAACTCATTGCACTGATCAGGGACAGGAGGATTGTATTTGTTTCTGCCTTCTTTTACAGCGGGAAGACGATACTTTTGGAACAGCTGTGTGGCGCATGGGATGGAAAGGTGCTCTTCTATCGTTCCGATCGTGACGACTGGGCGGGCTTTGTGGCGCAGGCAACCATGGAGCAGAACGCGCTGCTGGTCATCGACAGCATCGATCATCCCACAAGCATCATGTCAGGCGAATTGGCGTCGCTGCTGGCGGGCCTGCCCGAAGGACAGTGCGCCGTACTGGCCGGACGGGCACAGCTTCCCGCAGAGCTGCATACGCTGTGCGTCAGCGGCGTGATCGCAACGCTGGGCCGGGAATTTATGATGTTCGATGCAGAGGAAATCGTCCAGCTCTTCCTGGAATATGGGATCGAATTGCTTCCTTCGGATGTCCGGCTGATACTGGATAATTTGTGGGGCTGGGCGTTCGGTTTGCATATCCTTGCCCGGCAGATTCTCAAGAACGGAAGGGCCTCGCTGCATTCACTGATCGATGCGACCCGATCCGATATCAAGCGCATACTGGTGTCCGACGTGGTCCTGGCTTTCCCGGAGCAGGAGCGGCAGCTGATGTATAACCTGTCGCCCTTCGAGCGCTTTTCCGAGGATATGGCCCGCATGGTGACAGGGAGAAACGACGCGCCGCGACTGATGGAGAACATTGCCCGAAAATCCTATATGCTGCTGCAAAGCGGAGAGAAAGCGTATACCTTCGTACCTATTGTCAGGCAGGCGCTCTTTGACGAGATGCGAAACCTCTATACGCAGGATTACATCAATGGACAGTACAAGCGCGCCGCGCTGTACTTTGAATTGCAAAACCAGGCGCCCAGGGCGATCGACTATTACATACGGCTGGGCGACATTGAAAAAATACGGGAGCTTCTGATCCGGGATACCTACAATCGCCCTGCGGACGGCGACTATGTCGATCTCAGAGCGGGATATGCCATGTTGGACGAGCATACCATTCGGGCCTACCCCGAGCTGATGAAGGGGAAGTGCGAGATCGAATGCCTCCAGGGGCATGCGGAAGAGAGCGAGCGGTGGTATGGGGAGCTTGTAAAATTTATACAGGAAACCCCTGCAAGGGACGCCAGGCATCAGGCGGCCGAGGAAGCCAGAGCTTACCTGGACCTGTGCCTTTCTCACCGGGGGAGCCGGAACACGCTGAAAAGGCTGCTTACCGTGTCAACAAATCCTGGTCTGAGGCGGTCAAAGCTATGGCACAGCGGGTTCAACGTATCGGGTAACAGCGTCAGCCTGATGAACGGTGGGCTGGACTTTTCCCGATGGGCGCCCCATGGCTGGACCCTCTACCGCCTGTTCAAGGCGCCCATTGAGCTTGGATTGGGGCGGGGCGGCAGCGGCGTGGCGGACATCGCCATCGCCGAGCGGGAGCTGGAGTGCAACCCGGTTGGCGATTATACCGTGGCTTTGGCGAAAATCCGGGAGGGGCTGCAGCGCGTCACGGACAACCCGGATATACACTATGCCGCAATAGGCATTCAGAGCCGGATTCAGGCCGCACAGGGAAATCTGAGCGAGGCGCTTCGCATGGTCGACCATGCCATATCTTCCCTGTCGGACCGGCATCCTCGAAGGCTGGCCCAGAATTTGCGGGCCTTCCGGTACAGCCTGTCGCTGCTGGCGGGGGATATCTGCGAGGCGCGTAGCTGGTTGGAGACGGAGGCGCCCGACGAGACGGGCGATTTCATCATCATGGACCGCTATCAGTACATGCTGAAGCTGCGACTGTACATCATATTGGCCCGGCGCGCAAGGGTACCGTTTATCGCGGCAATGTTGAGACAGTACCTTGAAAGCTATGATCGTCCGTACATGCTGGTTCAGCTGAATCTGCTGGAGGCGGTCTACCACTATCGCGCAGGAAGCGAAGCGTGGCGCGAACGGATGCAGGAGGCATTGGGACTGGCAAAGCGATACGGCCTCGTGCGCGTTATTGCCGACGAAGGCATGGCTGTCATCGACATGCTGAACGAGCTGTCGCTGCCGGATGGGCCCTGGGAGGCGGCCGTGCTGTCGCTGTGCCGACGGCAGGCCGCGAATTATCCCAACTACATGAAGCAAGCGACGAACAAGCCGGTGTTTACAGACAGGGAATACCAGGTGTATTCACTTATGATTGCCGGGTACAGGAATGCGAAGATCGCCTCGATATTGAATATCAAGGAGCGGACTGTCAAGTATTTCTGTGGCCTGATCTACCAGAAGCTGGGCGTCACGACCCGGGCGGAGGCATTGAGAAGAGCGGCGGAATTGGGGGATATCCGATGAAAAAGATACTGTTTCTGCTCTTTATGGCAGGACTTGTACAGATGGGCGTCGGCGCTGTCGCGGAGGCAGACCTGACGCTGCTGGTCTATATGTGCGGCTCCAATCTGCAGGAGGCCGGCTGCTACGACATCTATGAAATGGGCATCGCCGAAACCGGCGATGAAGTCAATATCGTGGTGCTCGCCGGTGGCGCGTCGGAATGGGCGTTTGATGAAATCGCGGGCAACACCCGCAACCTCATCACCATACGCGACGGTGAATTCGAATCCATTACGGACTGGGGCTGGGCTTCCATGGGCAGCGGGGAAAGCCTTCTGGAGTTCCTGCAATATGGCCTTTCCGAGTATCCGGCAGACAGGACGGCGGTCATACTGTGGGATCACGGCGCGGGCTCCGAAGCCGGCATTTGCTTTGACGACACGACCCAGGAGCAGGACGGGCTGTCGCTCATTGAAATCAACGATGTGCTGTACGATCTGAACGAACGACTGAACGGCTTTCACATCGACCTGTTCGGATGTGACGCCTGCATGATGGCCACCTATGAGATGGCCGCCATGCTGTCCTACTATGACATCGACTATTTTGTCGCCAGCGAGGAGCTGGAGCCCGGCCTCGGCTGGAACTATACGTCCTGGCTGAACGCAGTCAGTAAGGACCCCGGAATGACGACGGAGGCGCTGTGCGGGCGGATCATCGACAGCTACATGGAGGCCGGGCTGGAAGCAGCGCCAGAGGACTACCTGACGATGAGCGCGATCGACCTGAGGAAAATGGAGGGGCTGCAAAGCGCCATGGAGGGCCTCGGCGCTGTGCTGATGAACGAAATGGAACAGGGCAACACTGCGGATGTCCGCCGGGGACGCAGCCGGATGTATACCTTTGGATCTCACGCCGGCGGCAGCTGGGACATGGTGGATCTGGGCGTCATGCTGGACGCTTACGCCCGATTTGATCCAAACCGAGCCGCTGAAGTGCGCAAAGCCCTGGGACGGGCGGTGCGGATCAACAGGCAGACGGACAATCTGAACCCATGCTGTGGATTGTCGGTATTGATTCCCCAGGATACGAAGAATGAGTTTGAGGACTACATCGACGGTCTCGACCTCTCCTTCTACATGCCCAATTGGATGGGCTTTGTCAAGGCCTATGCGGGGCAGCTGGCGGGCGGGAGCCACAGCTTCGCGCAAACCACGCCCCAGGCCGTCACCGGTTCAGGGTTCTTCTCTCAGATCTCGGCGCTGATCGGGGGTTCTGCGGATGAAATGAGCTGGAACGAGGCGACGGAGACCTATGAAGAAGCGTCCCAGCCGAGCGAAGCCGTTGTCGCGGCTGAAAACGACTACGCATTTACCGCCAGCCTTTCGACGGAGGATCTGCAATACCTGGACCATGTCGAGGGCATGTTGATGATGGACATCAGCGACGAAGAAATGTTCGGGTATGTCGATCTGGGCCTGATGCAAAACAACGTGGTCGATTGGGACAGCGGCGAGGTCTACAGCCTGTTTGACGGTACCTGGCCGATCTTCGGCGATCAGCTGGTGCCGCTTTACGATCAAATCAAAAACGACTACGGCAGGCGGAGCCTTATCCCGGTCAAGCTGAACGGCGAATATACCTATCTGGTGGTGTCGTTCAGGGCAGGGGAAGCGGAAGGACGCATACTGGGCGCGAACGCGGGCTATGACGCGAACGGACTTCCCGTGCGCAATACGACTCCGCTGAAAGCGGGGGACAGCATCATTCCGGTATATACGATGTTTGTCGCCTCCGGGGATGATGAAGACCTGCAGGAAACGGAATTCGACGGGGACGAGATCCTGTGGGAAGACGGAATGACGGTGACTTACCAGGATCTGGGCGAGGATGACGACGCACTGGAGATGATGTTCTGCTTCGTATTGAACGATGTGTTTGGGGAATACGACATGACTGAAGCCATATCGTTTGAGGTGTAGGCGATTCTTCGGTCATATCGACGCGATCGGGAAAAAGGGGAGACCTGTACCAAAGGACAGTATACACAGATGAGCGGATGCTGTATAATGGGCTTCAGTTCCGGAGGGAACAATTCAGAAAGTGAGGTTGACCCCTATGAAGAAGCTCGTGTGCGTTTTGGTGGCCCTGTGCCTGATTGCGACCGCTGCCGTGGCGCTTGCTGAAGCGGCTCCCGCCCTGAACTGGGAGGATGTCACGCCCATTCTCGAGGCCGGCGGCGTTTCCGGAGATTTTTACACCTTTGATGAGATCGCCATGAAGATATGGCTGCCGGAGGGCATGTATCCGGTCGAGCTCACCGAGGAGGACCGGGAGAAAGGCTTTATCGGTTACTTCATGCCCGAGGATGAATCCGGCGCTGTGTCTGTCGTCTACGTCGATGTCAGCGGTATGTCGCTGGAGGAATACGGCGAGTACCTGGCCTCCGAGGCCGGCGCTACCGAGATCGAAGTGGGCACCGTGAACGGCTTCCCCTGCGTTTCCTATAAGCTACCCGAGCAGGACAGCGTGAGCGTCACCTTTACCACGGAGGCCGGTTACGCGCTGGAGGTCACCTGCACGCCCCTGTCCGTGGAGAATGCCGATTTGCTTTGGGGTGCGGTCATCTCCTCGATCCAGGCGGCATAACGGCACGGGATATTGATCATAAGTGGCATCGCATGTATGTGCGATGCCACTTGTGGTTCCTGTGCTTATAATACCAATCTCAACATAAACCTATACAATCCTGCGATGCCTTTTCCGCCATACCGGCGTTGAAGCCCCTTGACTTGCCAAATACACTCATATTTGGTCTGGACGTTTTTTCTTTATTGTGGTAGAATATTATTATTCAAGCGGCAACAACGTTTAGGAATACACTGTGCGCCACAGGTGCGTGATCGAGCTTATCGTGAGTGAGGATTGGGCCAATGAAGAGACAGTTTGTTATTTGGATGACGATACTGTTGCTGCTTGGGGCTTCGGCCCTTGCGGAGATCACATCGGTCGAACAGCTGAACCGCAGTGGCGTTAAAGTGGGAACCGAGCTGGGCTGTGCGGCGGAGCTGACCATCCGGCAGGAGCTGCCCGAAGCGACGCTTGAACAGTATAACGACAAGAACCTGGGTTATGTCGACGTGGCCAACGGCAGGCTGGACGCATTTATATTTGAACGCATGCAGATGCAAAAGGCCATCAATGCCGGTGTAAACGGCGTCCGACTGCTGGACGAGAACATGGGCGACGTGGTCAAGGTGGCCGTGGGCGTCTCGCCGGTGTCCGGCATCCCTGATCTGAAGGGTAAGATCAATCAATTCATCGCCGAGCTTCGCGCCGACGGCACGCTTGATGAGATGTTTGAACGCTGGGCCATCGACGGAAATGAGGAGATGCCAAAGATCGACCTTCCCGGCAGGCCTGAGCTGCACCTGATCGTCGGAACCAGCGGCATCGTGCCGCCGTACAGCTACTACGTCGGCACAACCCTCAACGGGTATGACATCGAGCTGGCATATCGGCTGGCTGCCTGGCTCAACGCCGACCTGGAATTCAAGGTGTACGACTACGGCGCCATCGTGCCGGCCGCCCTCAGCGGCGACGTGGACTGCATCATCGCAAACCTGAATGTTACGCCGGAGCGCGCCGAGGCGCTGCCCTTCTCCGATACGCTGTATGAGATGGGGTTGGGCGTGATGGTGCGCGGCGAGACGCCCCCTCAGTCCCCGGCGGCAACCTACGGGCGCGTCGGCGTCCAGACGGGTTCCTCCTTTGACGCCATCATCAGTGAAAAAATGCCGGACGCGGAGGCGATCTATTTCAATACCAAGGCGGACCTGGTGGCCGCGCTGAACGGGAACAAGATCGATACCTTTGTGGTGGACGAGCCGGTGGCGAAGATCCTGATGCGGGAGGACGATCGCCTGACCTTCCTTCCGGATTACCTGGAAACCTTTTCCTTCGCCCTCCTATTTCCGAAAAGCGAGGCGGGGGAGGCGCTGAGGGATCGGTTTAACGGCTTTATTGAAACGCTTCGCGCTGACGGGACGCTCGATGCGCTGGAGGAAAAGTGGTTCGCAGAGGACGAGGACGCCAAGACCATGCCGGACGTCTCGGCCCTGAGCGCTGAAAACGGTACCCTGCGGGTGGCTACGGAAGCGGGCTACGCGCCATTTGAATACGTGCGCGACGGCAAGGTGGTGGGCTATGACATGGAGCTTGCCGCGCGCTTCTGCGAGGCGTTCGGCTACGGCCTTGAAATCGTGGATATGAACTTTGATGGCATACTGTCCTCGGTACAGGCGGGAAAGTGCGACTTTGCGGCGGCGGCCATTACCGTCACGCCGGAGCGGGCGCAGACCGTTCTGTTCTCCGAACCCTACTTCTCCGGCGGCACGGTGCTGATCGTATTGAAGCAGTCCGATGAAAATACCCCTGCTCCCGGCGATTACAACGGAAAGCGCGGGGGCGTGATCACGGGTTCGTTCCACGATTCCGTGATTCAGGAGGCACTGCCGGATTCCAGCATCAGCGAATACTACAGCTACACCGACATGGTGGCGGCATTGACGGACGTGCAGACCGGGCAGAGCGGATTTATGGAATCGCTGTCTGACAGCTTCAACAAGACCTTCCTGCGGGAAGACCGGTGGCGGCTGTTTTTGACCGGCGTGCAGAACACGCTGATCATCACCATGCTGTCCATACTGTTTGGCACCGCTCTGGGCTTTGCGGTCTATATGCTGTGCCGCAACGGCAATCCCGTGGCCAATGGAATCACCCGCTTCTGCACGTGGCTGGTGCAGGGCATGCCGATGGTGGTGCTGCTGATGATCCTCTACTACGTCGTCTTCGGCTCGGTTTCCATCGGCGGCATCGTCGTGGCGATCATCGGCTTTGCGTTCACCTTCGGCTCGGCGGTCTACGGAATGCTCAGGATGGGCGTCGGCGCGGTGGACGGCGGTCAGTACGAAGCCGCCTACGCGCTGGGTTATTCCAATCGCAGGACCTTCTACAGGATCATACTGCCCCAGGCCGCGCCCCATATCCTTCCCGCCTACAAGGGCGAGGTCGTGGGGCTCATCAAGGCCACCTCCATCGTGGGCTACATCGCCGTACAGGACTTGACCAAGATGGGCGACATCGTGCGCAGCCGGACCTATGAGGCCTTTTTCCCGCTGATCGCTGTGACGATCATCTATTTCGTGCTGGAAGGCCTGATCGGCTTCCTGGTCAGCCGGATCGGCGTCTGCTTCAGTCCAAAGCGGCGCAAGCCGGATGAAATCCTGAAGGGAATCAGGACCGACGCACAGGATTAGTAAAGCTCTCAGATGCGGGAGGTTCGGCGCTGTCCGGGCCTCCCGTTTCCCGTTGCCTCAGCTGGTATTCGCTGGGCAGCGCGCCGGTTTCCCGCACGAAAGCGCGGCGGAATGTGCGGATATTCTCGTAGCCGCAGCTGTAGCAGATGGAAGTGAGCGTCATGCGGGGATCGCGCATCAGCATCTTCGCCCGGTCGATGCGTATGGCATTGACGAAGCGCCGGAAGTTGATGTGAAACCGCTGGGAAAACAGGTGAGAGAGGTGGGATTGACTGATGCCCAGCCCCCGGGCGGCACTGTCGAGGGTGATGTCCTCGCAGGCATGGTCGAATATATACTTGAAAACGCGATAGGTCAATCCCTGTTCGTTGCAGCCGTCTGTCGACCTGAAGCGCAGCTGGCTGAGCACGTTGGCGATCAGCAGGTGCAGGAATGCGAGCCGGGAGGGGGATGCGTCGCCCTCCGGGTCGTTCACCAGCCTGTCGATGGCCAGGCGCGCGTCCGCGTTGACGCGGTCGCCGCGCAAAACCGGCGTCTCGGGGAGCGCGCTCAGAAAGGTCCCCGTGAACTGTGGGAAGGTGTCGGTGAGAAAGAAGGCGGCGAGGCCGGAGGCATCCGGGCTGAGGCGGTCAAAGCTGTGGGGCGTCAGCGGAAAGGCGATGGCGATATCGCCGGGATACAGCTCATAGGCCTGTCCGTCGATCTGCATGGAAACCTCGCCATGCAACACGCAGGCCAGCTCCACGATCTCATGGACGTGCAGCGGGAAGGGATAACCGGTCATGCCCCCTATGAAGAGGTTTTCACTTCTCGTTTCATAAAACAGTTTCATGCGGCATACCTCATGTATGGCTAATTCTGTCCCATAAGCTATTATATATCAAATCTTGTCATTTGGAAACTCAAAATTTTCATAGGCTATTTTTGTCCCTTAATTATGCCTGTATTTGACTTGTGTGTTAAGTATCATGCTGATATCATATTAATGAATGGTTACCTTTGGCGCTTTACTGCGATGAAATACGAGACCGCCAGGGGCGATCATTGACGCCAAATAAACAGGCTGGGAGGTGCGATCATGCATATCGATCCCAAGAAGGCCCGTTCCTACAGGGAATTCCTGTATATCCTGCCGTTCATACTGCTTGTGCTTGTGTTTTCCTATTTTCCCCTGTATGGATGGATATACGCCTTCCATGACTACCAGCCGCCAAAGCCGATCACCGCGGAAACCTTCGTAGGGCTCAAGTGGTTCCATTACATCGTATCCAATCCCGTGCGCACGGCGGACGTACTGCGCGTGTTGCGCAACACCTTTGCCATGAGCGGCATTTCGCTGCTGTTCTCCTGGTTCCCGATGATCTTCGCGGTATTTCTCAATGAGATCAAATGCCGCCCGTACCAGAAGTTCGTGCAGACGGTGACCACGCTGCCCAACTTCATCAGCTGGGTGCTGGTGTTCTCCATCGCGTTCAACGTGTTCGGCTCCAACGGCGCGGTGAACTCGGTGCTCATGGATTTAAAGGTGATCGAAAAGCCCATATCGTTCCTGAAGTCCAAGGATCACCTCTGGTTCAAGATGTGGCTTTGGCTGACGTGGAAAAACGCAGGCTGGGCCGCGATCATGTACCTGGCGGCCATCACCGGCATCGACGAGCAGATGCTCGAGGCGGCGCGCGTGGACGGCGCGACCCGGATGCAGATCATCGGCCACATCATCATTCCCAGCATACTGCCCACCTACTTCGTCATCGTCATGCTGAACATCGCCAGCTTCCTGAGCAACGGCATGGAGCAGTATTATGTGTTCCAGAACGACTTCAACCGAAAATACATAGAGGTCCTGGACCTGTATGTCTACAACTACGCCCGCAGCAGCATCAAGAATTACCCGCTGTCCACGGCCATCAGCATGCTCAAGAGCATCGTCAGCGTGGCCCTGCTGGCCGTGACCAACACGGTTTCCAAGCTGATTCGCGGCGATGGCTTCATTTGATTTAAGCCTGGGAGATGGGAGATCGGTTGCCAATAGGACAGACTTTCGGGAGGGATAGACCATGAGCAAGCACAACTCCAACGGCGTTCAGCTGGACAGGAGCTTTACAGACCGGCTGATCAGCGTGATCACCTACGTGGTCTACGCGATCTTCGCCTTCGTGTGCATCTATCCGTTCTACTATATCTTCATCAATTCCATCAGCGCCAACAACCTGTCCGAGCGCGGTAAGGTGATTCTCTACCCGATGGAAATCCACTTCCAGAACTACATCAACGTGACCAAGATCCCGGGGCTTCTGGACGCGGCAAAGATTTCCGTGCTCAGGACCGTGATCGGCACGGCGCTGACGGTGATCGTGGCCGGCTTCCTGGGCTACATGTTCACCCGCGAGACGCTGTGGAAGCGCAAGTTCTGGTACCGCTTCGTGGTGGTGACGATGTACTTCAACGCCGGCATCATCCCCTGGTACCTGACCATGGACAAGCTGGGCATGACCAACAATTTCTGGGGCTACATCTTTCCCACGGTCATACAGCCGTTCTATATCATACTGTGCAAGACCTTCTGCGAATCGGTGCCCAGGGAGCTCCAGGACGCGGGCGAGATCGACGGTGCGGGCACGCTGAGGATATTCTTCAGCATCATGCTGCCGGTCATCAAGCCGATCCTCGCCACCATAGCCATATTCGCGGCGGTAAACCAGTGGAACGCCTTCCAGGACACGCTGCTTCTGATGACCAACACCGACAAGCTGAACACGCTGCAATACGTGCTGTTCCAGTACATCAACCAGGCGAACAGCCTGAAGGCCCTGATCAGCAGCACCACCTCTTCCAGCAATTTGGCGGCCACGCTGGCCCGGGCTGCCACCGCCACCTCCGTGCGAATGACGGTCACCGTGGTCGTGGTGCTGCCTGTGATGCTGGTCTACCCGTTCTTCCAGCGCTTCTTCACCAAGGGCATCATGATCGGCGCGGTGAAGGGATGATATGGATATACAGGCTTCGGCCTTGTATCATACAATCAAAGGAGGGATATCATGAAACGGTTTATGTCTGTCCTGTTGGTGCTGGCCATGGTGCTTTCCATGGGCCTGTTCAGCGCGGTGGCTGAGGAAGCGCCGCTGGTCATCGACGTCTACGACGCGGCGGCCAACTACAACGGCACCCAGTCCGGCTGGTTTGCCAAGGTCATCAAGGACCGCTTCAACATCGAACTGAACATCATCGCGCCCCAGGTCGTGGGCAACGAGGTGTTCGCCACCCGCGCCCAGTCGGGCAACCTGGGCGACCTGATCGTCGTGGACAAGAAGGACTTCTCCGACCTGCTGGACGCGGGCCTTGTGCGCGATATCAGCGACAAGCTGCCTGAGTGCGGGAACATCATGAAGTTCAAGACCCAGATCGACGCCTACAACAAGGGCCTGACCGGCGAGGACGGCGTGTACTACGGCATCCCCTCCGAGATGACCGACACTTCTCCCACGTCCATCACCGATGACGTGATCTATTCCTCCCCGATGCTCCGCTGGGATCTGTACACCGAGGTAGGCCGCCCCGAGCTGAAGAACCTGGACGACCTGCTGGATTGTCTGAAGGCGATCCACGAGGCCCATCCCACCAACGAGGAGGGCGACCCCGCCTATCCCTTCACGCTGTGGCGCGACTGGGACGGCAACGACAACATGATCGGCATCGCGAACGTGGTGCAGCTGACCACCTGGTACGGCGAGAAGCTGAAGCAGAGCGCGATCCTGAAGCCCGACAACACCTTCACCACGGTCTATGACCGCGACGCCGCCTACTACAAGATCACCAAGTTCCTGAACAAGGCCTATCAGATGGGCATTGTCGATCCCGAATCCGGCGAGCAGCCCTGGGACGACGTGGCCAACAAGCTGTCCACCGGCCGTGCCGACCTGATGTGGTACAGCTGGCAGACCGGCTTCTGGAACAGCGTGGATCGCCTGAACGCCGGCACTGGCTTCATCTTCATCCCCGTTCAGGACATGTATTTCTACGCCGACGCGGACCGCTACTTCGGCTCCGACCGCATGTTCGGCATCGGCTCCCAGGTGGAGGGTGAGAAGTACGACCGCATCATGGAGTTCCTGGACTGGTATGCCAGCCCCGAAGGCGCTTCCTTCCAGCACTGCGGCATCGAGGGCCTGAACTACATCATCGGCGAGGACGGCAAGTATGTGCCCTACAAGGACAACGCCCTGATGGACAACCTGCCCGTGCCCGAGGAATACGGCGAGGGCGGCTACAACGACGGCAACAACCAGATCAACCAGTGGATCGTTTCCGCCCTGTGCGTCAACGACATCACCGGCGAGCGCTTCGCCCAGAAGTACTGGCAGTCCTACAAGGACATGACCATGACCGACATGAAGCGGGAATGGCAGGAGACCTTTGACGCCGAGGATTCCGTGGACTACATGAAGAAGAACAACCAGCTGCTGGCCAGCCCCAGCGTGGACTTCACCCCCAGGCCCGACGACAACGACATCGCCGCCCTGCGCGTGGACGTGAACACCCAGCTGTGCGCCTACACCTGGAACCTGATCTTCTGCGAGACCGACGACGAGTTCGAGGCCATGTGGGACGAGATGATCGAGCAGCTGAACGGCTTCGGCTACGAGCAGCTGTACGCATTTGATTGCGAGACCTATCAGCCCGAGGTGGATGCCAAGGCCGCGGTGGCTGGATAATCAAGCCCATACCCCCATGAGACGGGGCGCTTCGCCTGAAGCGCCCCGTTCGGTGTTTCAGAATATAACACAGGAGGCTTCATCATGGTTAACGATCCTTCCGCCATCCTTCCGGACGGCTCAACCTTTGATTTCTGGGAGCGGGAATGCCATTATGAACGGGAGCTGATCGTGGACGGCGCGTCTTTGCAGGCCAGCGACGACAACGACGGCAGTGCCGACAGGCCCCTCAAAACCATCGGCCGGGCGGCGCAGCTGGCCACGCCGGGCACCCGGGTGCGCATCCATGCGGGGCTTTACCGGGAGTGTGTGTCTCCCGCCCGGGGCGGCGAGGGACCGGAGCGCATGATCGCCTACGAAGCCTATGGCGACGGCCCTGTGGTGGTCCGCGCCTCCGAGGCGGTGCGTGAATTCACGCCCAGCGCCGGCTGGAGCCTGCGGCGGCCGGGCCAGGCGCGGGACGTGTCCGGCGTGCAGGTGTGGCAGTACGCCCTCGACCCGGAGCTGTTCAAGGGCTATAACCCCTTCTGCGCGGTGAACATGCTTCACGATCGCCTGTTCATCGAATACGACAAGACGGACATGACGCCCTACCTGAACCGCCGGGGCTGCGTGTTTTGCGACGGCAGGCCCCTCAGGCAGGTGGCGCTGTACAACCAGCTGGCGGATGAAGCGGATACCTACTGGGTGGAGCACAACGGCCAGCGGGTCCACTTCAGGCTTGCGGGTGACGACAGCCCGTCGGGCCACCTGATCGAGGTGACGGTGCGGGAGCAGTGCTTTGCGCCGCAAACGCCTTTTTTATCCTACATCCGAATCAAAGGACTGACCTGCGAGCACGCCGCCAATGGCGCGCCCGTGCCCCAGCGCGGGGCCATCTCCGCATATCGTGGGCACCACTGGATCATCGAGGATTGCGAGGTCAACCGGGCCAACGCCGTGGGCATCGACGTGGGAAACGAGTGCTGGCACCATGAGCATGTACAGGGGGAGATCATCGGCTATTCCGTGATCCGGCGCTGCCGCATCCGCGGCGCGGGCGTGTGCGGCATCGCGGGGCTGTTCGCAGAGGGCATGCTCATCGAGGACAACCTGGTCGAGGGCGCCGGCTGGCAGCGCATGGAGCTGTCCTGGGAGGCCGGCGGCATCAAGCTGCACAACAGCGTGAACGGACTGATCCGGCGCAATGTATTTCGCAACACGCTGCGGGCCGATCACCTTTGGCTGGACTGTCACAACGAGAACAACCGCATCACAGACAACCTGTTCATCAACGGCATCCAGCAGCGGGAGGCGATATTCATCGAATGCACCCGTGACGGCGTCAACCTGATCGACAACAACATCATCTGGAACGTGGAGGGGCGCTTTGATCCGTCAAAGGTGCCGGTGGAGCCGGGCTCCTCAGGCTGGTACAAGCTCCGGGAGGACGAAGCCGTAAACGGGTATGCCGTCTACTGCGAGGGCACGGACCGGCTGGTCGTCGCCCACAACCTGATCGGCAAATGCCGCCACAGCGGCTATTACGCCAAGCCGGTGGGCTTTCGCATGGGCGGCATGGACCGGGGCGGCACCTCCCGGAAGGCGCGGATCGTCAACAACATCTTCTACGACTGCGGCGAGGCTGCGATCGTGTTTCCCACCGCTGACAACGCCGCCGAGGGCAACCTTTATGTGCGCATGCAGGGCGGCTATCTGCGGGTGATGTACCCCCAGCCGGAGGTCTGCCTGAACCTGCCCGCCTGGCAGGAATTCTGCGGCTTCGACCGCCAGGGTCAGAACGGCTGGTTCGACATCGCGCTGGATGAGGCCGACGGGACCGTGACCGTGCAGCACAGCGCGGACGCGCCTTTTGGGCTGCCGGCCCAACTGAAGCGGCTGGCGCTGATTCGAGACCCCTGGGACGTTCGCGCCGTATCGGGCGAGCCGTGCGTCGACACGGACATGCTGGGCCGGGCCAGGGGCGAAGCGTCCCTGCCGGGGCCGTTCGTCGACTGGTCCGAAGCCATATCTTTGAAGGAGGCATTGCCATGCTTAGAGTAGTTCAAACGGAAAACGGCCTTGTGAGGGGCATTCCCGCGGCCGACCCCCGCGTCACCAGCTTCAAGGGCATACCCTTCGCCGCGCCGCCGGTGGGCGTCAACCGCTGGCGCGCGCCGCAACCCTGCCCGGATTGGCAGGGCGAGCTGGACTGCGCCCGGTTTGCACCTATATCGATGCAGGAGACGCCCGGCATCGGCGACGTCATCTACAACCGGGAATGGCACGTGGACCCGGAGATCCCCATGAGCGAGGACTGTCTGTACCTCAACGTCTGGACCGGGGCGAAGACGGCGGATGAGAAGCAGCCGGTGCTGGTGTGGTTCTACGGCGGCGGATTGCAGTACGGCTATCCCGCCGAGATGGAGTTTGACGGCGAGCGACTGGCCCGCCGGGGCATCGTCGTGGTATCCGTCAACTACAGGATCGGCGTGCTGGGCTACATGGCCCATCCCCAGCTGACCCGGGAACAGCCCGAGGCCCCCGCCAACTTCGGAAGCCTGGATCAGCAGGCGGGGCTGCGCTGGGTAAAGCGCAACATCGCCCGCTTCGGCGGCGACCCGGACAACGTGACCATCGCCGGGCAGTCGGCGGGCGGCGGCAGCGTGCTGTCCCAGATCGGCTGCAAGGCGAACGCCGGGCTGTTCCACCGAGCCGTCGTGATGAGCGCCATGATCCGGGACCCCTATGGCGGCCGGGAGGTGGGCCGCCCCGAGCCTCTGGCGGACGCCGAGAAAAACGGCGCAGCTTTCCTGCGCTTCATCGGCGCGAATAACCTGGAGGAGGCCCGTGCCATGGACGCCGCGTTCATACGGGACAGGTACGCGGAATACATGCGTGAATATCGCCCCATGTTCACGGTCCTGGACGGCAAATTCTGCACGGGCGACCCGCTGGCCCAATACCTGAGCGGCGACTGTGTGGATGTGCCCATGATGGCGGGCAATACCGCCGACGAGTTCCCGAACGGGCTGGTGGCCGTCGACGAGGCGTCCCTTCCTGAAGCGGCGGAAGCCTGCTTCGGAGCGGAAGCCCAGCGCTTTCTTGGCTTTGAAGAGAGCCGCGTCAGGGGCGAAGCTGGGTTTGGAACGGTCAACGGCATCGGCCTGACGGTTCGCGGTGTCTTTGAGCGCAAGGCTCGGCAGGGCATGAAGAACTATTACTATCGCTTTGACGCCGATATTCCCGGCTGGGACCACCCCGGCACGTTCCATTCCGTGGACCTCTGGTTCTTCTTCGAAACGCTGGCCAAGTGCTGGCGGCCCTTCGTCGGGCGTCACTACGACCTGTCCAGGCAGATGTGCAACTACTGGGCAAACTTCATCCGCAGTGGCGATCCCAACGGTGCGGACGCCGACGGAACGCCCATGCCAACGTGGCAGCCCTATTCACAGGAGGCACCGTGGGTGATGACCTTTACCGGGGATGGACCCAGCGGTGCCGGGGAGTCACCGACCCCCTTCGAGCGCTTCCTGATCGACAGGGTAGTCGACAGGATATAGGCGTTATAGGCGTTGGCAAATACTGATTTGTCGAGGAGAGGGATTAGGGATTAGGGAATAGGGATTAGAAATAGTGCGCAGCTTCTCCTAATCCCTATTCCCTAATCCCTAATCCCTGCGCGTCAGCGCGACAAATCAGTATTTGAATGCGATTGATCCGTCTGGCAATTCATGCGTTGGCCGTGGGTGAATATATAATTTCAATTGATATATGCGCCGGAATGTGATATGATAAATTGGATTATCGGTTACTGAAGGACATTTTTACCGAAATACCATCAACAGGAGAACAAGACGCATGATAAAGAAGCTGGTTGGACAGATGTTGGCTGCGCAGGTACTCTCGGCGCTGACGGTATCGCTTTGTTTGTTGATCGACAACCTGATGATCGGGCGCTTTCTGGGCGAAGGCGCGCTGTCGGCCTACGGGCTGGCCGGCCCGGTGCTGTTGATCATCGGCGCGATGGGCAGCATGCTGTGCGCCGGGGCGCAGGTCGCCTGCGGCCGGTCCCTGGGAAGGGGCGACAGGACGGAGACGGACGTGGGCTATTCCTCCTCCATTGCGCTGGCCACCGCGCTGTCGCTGGCCTTTACGCTGCTGGTGGCGCTGGCGCGCGTTCCGCTTGCGCGCATGCTGGGCGCGAGGGAAGCCACGCTGCTGGCGGACACCAGCAGCTACATGGCGGGCTTCGTCATCGGCGCGCCGGCCTCGATGGGGGCGCTGATCCTGGTGCCGTTTTTGCAGATGGCGGGGCAGGGGAACCTGCTGATCGCCGCGGTGCTGGGCATGACGGTCGCAGACGTGGCCTTTGACTGGCTGAACGTCACGGTGTTCCATGGCGGCATGTTCGGCATGGGCCTGGCCTCGGCGCTGAGCTATTACGTGGCCGTGATCATCGGCGGCAGCTATTTCCTGTCCAGGCGCTGCGTGTTCAGGTTTTCCCTAAAGGGCATAAAGTGGCGCAAGATCCGAGAACTGGTTGCGGGGGGCTTGCCCACGGTATTCGGCATGGCTTCCACCGTGGTGCTGGTCGTCGCGGTAAACATGCTGCTGATGGACCTGGGCGGAAAGGCGGCGGTGGCGGCCTACGCCGTGATCACCTCGATCTCCAACGCGGCCAACTGCATCAGCACCGGCATGGGCGGCGTCGCGCTGACGCTCTCCGGGGTGCTGTACAACGAGGAGGACCGGGGCGGACTGTCGGAGCTGCTGCATGAGATTTCCCGGTGGGCAGTGGTGCTGGGCGTTGCGGCGATGGCGCTGCTGACGGCCTTTGCCCGTCCGCTGGCGGCGCTCTTCATTCCCGGGGCAGGACATAGCCAGGCCATGGCGATCATGGGCTTGCGGATGTTCGCGCTGGGACTGATACCCTGCTGCCTGGACAATGGGTTGCGCAACTGCTACCAAGGCACCGGGCGCGTGCGCATGATGGAGGCCATATGCGTGCTTGCCAACGCAGTGCTGCCGACGATCGCGGCATTGGCCCTTGCAAGGACGACAGGCCTGAACGGCATATGGCTCTATTTCGCCTGCGGCGAGGTATTGACGTTGATGGGGATCATGGGCTATGTGTGGCTGAAGAAGGGAAGCATCACCTGGCGCGCGGAGGATATCCTGCTGCTGCGGGACAGCTTTGGCGTGCCGGAGCAGGACCGGCTGGAGGCCATATTGCCGGACCTGGACGGGGTGATGGCCTACTCACGCGATGCGTCGGACTTCTGCCTTGCCCACGGCGGAAGCCGGCGACTTGCCGCGCATCTGGCGCTGTGCGTGGAGGAAATGGGCGGCAACATCGCCCTCCACGGCTTCGAGGCAGGCGGCGACAACCGGCTCTCCATTCGCCTGCAGGTGAAGGAAGGGCGTTGGACGCTGCGCTTTAGGGATGACTGCGTCGCCTTCGATCCCCTCAGCCATGTCGAGAACAGTAAAAACGACGGCCTTGGCATCCGGCTGGCCATGCGCATGGCCGACGAGGCCCGCTACACCTACTCCATGAACCTGAACAACCTGTCGCTCGTGCTTAGGGATGCGGTATGAGCGGGTATGGGCAACGGTGAAAACGGTGTGAAAAACACAGCGAAAGACTGTCCGACTAACGCGCCCGTACCCTATAATCGAGAGGAAATATGAACAGGAGGAGGCTTTGACGTGCGAAGGTTCTTGACGCTGGTTCTTCTTGCGACGGTGGTGATGTTGGGCTGGGCAGAGGCGGAGCAGGACGCTCTGGATGCCTTCCATGCCCTGTTGGAGGCGCCTGAGGAGGCGGAGAGCCAAACGGCCGTCGAGCTGCTGGACGCCCTGATGGCGGGGCGCTTCGACACATCGGATGAAGGCGCAGTCGCAGCACTGGCCGGCATTACCGGTCGGGATATCGCTGCCTACGCCTCTGATCGCGCCCTGCCGGCCGGCCAGGTTCGCAATGCCTGGTACAAGGCCCTTGCCGATGCGTTGGAAAAACGCGCTGCCGTGGACCATGAGGCGGGAGCGCAGTACAAAAACGCCATGACGATCCTTTCGCTGTTCCTGAAGCTGGATGATGCGGCGCAGGCCGACCAGCGGGAGGCGATCCGCAACCGGATGAATCCCGAAGCGGTGCAGCGCATCGCTGTTCAAACGGGCTTGCCGGAATCCTTTGTGGAATTCATCATCATGAATCCGAATTGGAAAGACGACAGCTGGGAGAACGATGAGCAGTGGCGTCAGCTGTGCGATTGGGTGGATGCGTTTTCGGAGATCACCGTGGGCAGCCGCGACAGCGACGGTTCCACGCGCATCGCCGATCTGCAGGCGCTGCTGATCAGCCTGGGCTACCTGAAGGGCAAGGCGGACGGCGTGTTCGGTCCCCGCACGCAGGCTGCGCTGATCGAGTTCCAGCTGGCGAACGGGCTGCCGGCAACGGGTGTGTACGACATGACCAGCGCCAGCCGGATCCAATCCACCGATGCCGTAGCGCGGTGGAATTACGGGGATGATTTTTGGGATTCCAAGGACTTTGATACCGAAAAAACTACGAAGGACAAGGATACGCCCGACACCCCGGAAGATAAAAAGGATACCGATAAAAAGAAGGACGATGAGCAGCGGGACACGCCGGACAGCCCGGACGAAAAAAAAACGGGCCGTGGCAAGGATTCGCCAGATAGCCCGGATTGATGGACGACCTAGAGGCGGTTATGCATCTGTGGCGCAAACGCATTGCCATTATATCGGCCGTCATGGCTTTGCTCCTGCCTGGACATGGCGGACAGGCCCGCGCAGCTGCACAGACTGGCAGAGCAGTCAAGCTGCCAATACTGGAAATTGAAACGGAATCGGGCAAACTGCCGGGAGATGAGGATACTTCGGGCACATTGCGCCTGACGGAGGCGTGTGAAGGTGGCGCTTGCGCGATTGAAGCCTCCATACGCATTCGCCTTCGGGGCAATACCAGCCGCCGATTTCCCAAAAAGAGCTATCGGCTCGAGCTGGTGGAGGCTGACGGCACAAAGCGCGATCTGGCCCTGTGCGGCCTTCGCGCGGACGATGACTGGATACTGAATCCCATGTATACGGATACCTCCAAGATCCGGGAAGCCATGGCCTATTGGCTGTGGGATGAGATCAATTCCCGGGGCAGGGCAGCGGCGGGCAGTCGCCTGGCCTATGTGGAGGTCTGGCTGAACGGCGCTTACCACGGCTTGTATTGCCTGCAGGAGCGCATCGATCGCAAGCAGGTCGGTGCTGATAAGGCAATGGGCATACTCTACAAGGTCGTCGAAAATGATCGACCGGAGGTGGCCGAGCTGCTGAACGCCGGAAGCGCCGAGACCTGCGGCGGACTGGCGCTGGCCTTCGCGGGCAGCGCGGTGGAATCAATTTGGGCGCCGGCGGCGGACTATATGGCGATACTGAACGGCGATGCGCCCGGAGGCGGCGCAAGGCTGTCCCGGCAGAACGCCGTGGACTATGCCCTGTGGTCGCTGCTGGTCCAGGCGCGGGACAATCACTTCAAAAACATGTTCATTCACTGCGCCTGGGAGGATGGCGGCTATGTGCTGTACCGCATCCCCTGGGATCTGAACCACACCTTTGGAGACCTCTGGGATGGGGAAAGTCCCGAAACGAACTATGTCACCTACGGGATCAGCGCCTTCGCCCTGGATGACGGCATGAAGGCCCTGATCGAAGCCGATCCGACGCTGCTGGACGGCATGCGCACGCGCTGGGCCGAACTGCGCGCCGGTCCCATTACAGAAAAGCGGATTCTCGATAAGGCGCACGCGCTGTTTGAAACGTTGTATCCCGCCATCCTTCAGGATACCGCCCGGTGGCCTGCCTGTGGCATGGGCGAGGGCAGCGCGGCCAATATCCGGGACATCGAGGACTTCATCCGGGTGACCCTGGCGCGGATGGACGGGATGCTGGGCAGCTGAAACGGAGGCAAGGGCTATGTCTACCATATGGATCGTTGAAGATGACGCGAAAATCGCCCTCCTGATCGACATGACGGTCAGGAAGCTGGGGCACGATACCCTCTGCCTTTCGGATGCCGAGGCACTGGAGCGGCAGCGCCGCAAGGGCACTGGATTGCCCGATCTGTTGCTCCTGGATCTGATGCTGCGCGCCACGAGCGGCTTTGACGTGCTGCGGGAATGGAAGGCCGACCGGGTGACCCGGCGGGTTCCGATCATCATCATCTCCGCAAGAGGCGCGGAGCGGGACAAGGTTCAAGGACTGGACGGCGGCGCTGAGGATTACATCACCAAGCCCTTCGGGGTGCGGGAGCTGCAGGCAAGGGTCCAGGCAGCGCTGCGCCGCGTGCCCGCTGCGCCGCCTCAGTTGGATTTTGGGGCGCTGGTGTTGCAAACCGAATCCCGCGAGACTTTGGTGGACGGCAGGCGGGTGGATCTGACGGCGATGGAGTATGAGCTGCTGCTCTATCTGGCCCGCAGGCCCGGCACGGCGGTCACCCGCCAGGAGCTGCTCAGGGAGGTCTGGGGCTACAACAGCCAGGACGACGCCTCCCGCACCGTGGATTCCCACGTCAAGACGCTTCGCCTGAAGCTGGGGGATACCGCGGACACGCCGCGCTTTATCCAGACGGTGCGGGGCACGGGCTATCGCCTGATCGCGGGAGAAAAGCCGTGAGACGCAGACTGCAGGCCATATACTGGCGCGGCATATTGCTGACGCTGATCATTGCGCTGGTTGCCATCGGGGTGACCGCGAAGCTGGCCATAGAGGACGCCCACAGCCATATGCGGGCGCTGCTGCAGGCGGCCTCCATGTGGACGATGGATTCCAACGACGATTTCCAGACCCTGGCGGATGCGATCGCCAGGGTATCGCCACAGCTCAGGGTCACCTTTATGATGGATTCCGGGCTGACGTTGGCGGACAGCGCCGATGGCGCGGAAGGGGATGCCAACCACTACTCCGACCCGGAAATCGTCGCCGCGCGTCGGGGTGAGACGGGACAGAGCCTGCGCATGTCGAAGACCGGCGCGTCGCTGGTGCTGTACATGGCCCGCAGGCTGTCACCCCGGCTGATTTTGCGGCTGAGCTACCCGGTGTTGGAAATCGCGGGGAGCATAGCCCTGTACGGGGCGATGCTCACAGTGTTGTTTTTGGCATTGTATTTGCTGCAGCGACGGGACTTCGCCGGATTCGCGGCGGATCAGCGCCGTCAGATGGAGGACCTGAGACGCCTGCTGGACGGCGAGCTGTCCCATGTAAGCGCCGTATTTCCCGAATACCAGCCCGATATGGACGCGATCGCCTATCGAATCCACCGGCTTAAACAGGACCAGCATGAGATTCTTCGCACCATGAACCTGCGCAACGACTTTGTGGCCAATGCCAGCCATGAGCTGCGCAGCCCGCTCACTTCGGTGCGCGGCTACACGGAGCTGCTGAAGGAGGGCATGGCGGATACCCCCGAAGAACGCGAGCTTTGCCTTCAGACGATCCTGGGAGAGTGCGACCGAATGCTGGCGGTGATCGAGGACATACTTCGCCTGAGCCGCGCGGAGCGCGGGTCAGAGGAAATGCTGGAACAAATCGAGGTCGCGCCGATCGCCGAGGAGGTGCGCCGATCCCTGGCCCCGAGGGCAAGCCGAAAGGACATAGAGATAGCGGTGACAGGCGCGGCCCGTGTATCGGCCAGGGAACAGGATATCTGGGAGATACTCTACAATCTGATGGACAATGCCGTGCGCTACGGCAGGCCGAACGGGCATGTATGGGTTCGGCTTTCGGGCAGACGCATCGCTGTGGGGGATGACGGGATCGGCATTGCCCCGGAGCACGCGGCGCGGGTTTTCGAGCAGTTCTACCGTGTGGACGAAGCCCGTGACGACGAGGGCGGCACGGGGCTCGGGCTAAGCATCGTCAGGGCCATCGTAGAGGGCTGTAACGGCAGGCTGAGCGTCGAAAGCACCCTGGGCAAAGGCACGCGCTTCCTGGCGGATTTCGAGCGCGGAAGTATCGAGGAAAAGGAGCGCGGTTCATGAAGTGCTTGAGCATATGGCTGGCGCTGGCGCTGATGCTCGTGTATTCCCCGATGGCTCTGGCTGAGGAATGGAGCGCAGACAGGGAAATCCATTGCCGGGAAAGCCTGTCGGGCTGCCAGATGCTGCAAATGGTGATGATGGGCATGTTTGATGCCCCGGAGCCCCGGGAAGCGGTGACCGAGCGGGTGCTGGCCGCGGCGTGGCTGCGTCTCATGGAGGTCACGGAAGGCGATCTCGTCCACTTCTGCGACGAATTTGGGGAAGACAGGGATGCGGTGCGCGAATGCTGGTACAATGCGATGGCTTCCTGCCTGCGCGCGTTCATCCAGCAGGATGTCCGGCAGAGCCCTCAACGAAGGGTGCTGGCCCTGTTCCTGGACGGGGCGCAGACCCCGGAAGCCCGGCAGGCGCGCGAGGAGATCCGCCGGGATATGACGGAATCGGTCCTGTCGAGCATCGCCGACGATATCGAAGCCCCGGTCGCGTTTGTGCAATGGATCCTTTTCAGCGAAGGCGATGACTGATCGTCGTGCGGCAGGAGCAAAAACAGGGGGCTTATTGAGAGGGGGCAGGGGGATCTATTCGGGATCAGGGCATAGCCACGCTTCAAAAACCTCATCATCCTATTCCACACGATCCGAGAACGCTCTGGCTCTGTCGATGAGGGTCGATAGCCTTCCGTCCTTCCAGTCGCCTGTGATGTCGGCGAAGGCGCGGTGGATAAAGCCAATGCGCGCCTCCAGGCGGCCGTCGTAAAGCGCGTCAGGCAGGTGGCGCAGTATCAGCGTCTCCATGAGGCGCGCCCGCGGCCCTTCCTCCCGTATCGATGAAAGCCACTGGCTGCGAAGGTCGAACAGACAGCGCTCGTCCGCCGTCGGAGATTCCACGTCATCTCCGTCGATGCGGATCAGGCGCAGCGGATGCGGCCAGGACAGTATGATCCGGGCGGCTTCCTCGCAGACCAGCCCCAGCCCCATCTCCACCCGGCAGGAGAAGTAGTTTCTGAATCGGGGATGGTCCCTGCAGATCTGGCAGAGCGCGCCTTCTCCCTCGTGGCGTATCAGCTCGCACAGGTTGGCGCTGTTGAGCAGGGGGCAGCGCTCGTTTTTCTCGAGTATGAAGTGCGGCGTGTCCTCGCAGCTGATGCTTTGCCGCACCCGTTCGCCAAAGGCGCCGTTCATGCGCTCATAACGGGAAAGACTCTCGTCGTCGATGTCGATCTCCCAGCCTGCGCAGCAGGTATGACCGCAGTTCGATGCAATGCAGTGAAAAGCGGGGTAGTAGTCAGGTACATAGATATTCATGGCGTTACCTCGGTGATGCCTTTGATCGTCTGTCCGAATCCACACAGAAGGTCCGGATGGCCTTTTTTCATTCCAGGTACGATCATTATACACCATGCAGCGGGGAACACAACGGGATTGCGCAAAAAATACAAATTGTCATCTCCGCACGGGAAAAGGTTGTATCCCCGATCTGGCAGTGGTATAATGAAGCGGTAATACAATGGTACTGCCGACCGGAAAGGTATGGCGTGATGAACGGCGTTGCGCATCTCGCCGGGATTTTCAAGGAGAAGACGATGGAAAAGAATGGCTACACCGATACAATTCGAAAGGGCCTTTTGGGCGTGCGGGCTTTGGGAAGCAACATGTCCCGCGGCAAAGGAAGCGCAGAAGAACAGATGAAAAGGCTGCGCGCCGCGCTTGACGGCGCGGACGCCGTTGTGATCGGCGCGGGCGCCGGTCTCTCCACCTCCGCCGGCCTGACGTACAGCGGGGAACGCTTTGAAAGGATTTTCTTCGATTTCGCGGCGAAGTACGGCATACGGGATATGTATTCCGGCGGATTCTATCCCTTCCCGGACGACGAGACCCGCTGGGCCTGGTGGGCGCGGCATATCTATTTCAACCGCTATATCGATCCGCCCAGGCCTGTGTACCGGCAGCTGCTGGAACTGGTAAAGGGCAGGAACTGTTTTGTCATCACCACCAACGTGGATCACCAATTTCAGCGAGCGGGCTTTGACAAGGCACGGCTGTTCTACACCCAGGGCGACTACGGCCTGTTCCAGAGCGTCAATCCCGCCATACAGGAGACCTTTGACAACGAGGCCTGGACGATGCAGGCCATGGCGGCGCAGGGCTTCGTAAGGGATGAAACCGGCCTGTTCCGGGTCCCGGAGGATGGCAGGCTCTCCATGCGGATACCCACCGACCTGGTGCCTTCATGCCCGACGGACGGCAGCGGCGTGGTGATGAACCTTCGCGCCGATGACAGCTTTGTCGAGGACGCGGGCTGGCGGCGGGCTTCCGCCGCATATGCCGATTTTCTGAAAGCGCACGAGGTGGGGCGCGTGCTTTACCTCGAGCTGGGTGTCGGCGCGAATACCCCGGTCATCATCAAGTATCCGTTCTGGCAGATGACTTCAGAAAACCCGGAGGCGACCTATGCCTGTGTGAACTACAGCGAAGCCTTCTGTCCCCAGGCGATTGAGGGGCAGAGCCTGTGCTTCAACAGGGATATCGGCGATGTACTGAATGAAATCTGCGCTTGATAGGGCTTATGTATGGTTGACTTCGCTTTTCCGTGATGGTATAATAAATCATAGCCATTATCCGTTTCAGCGAGGTGTAGGGGCTTATGAAGAACAAAGTCAACATCATATGTTCTGTCCTTGCATTGTTGTGCTTTGTTTCGCTGTTTATACCGGTTATTGCGCTGCGATATCCGGCCGCCCAGTATCATGCCCAGCCGGGAAACAACGATTTCTTTTTATCGGCAGACTACTACATGGCCAGAAGCTATTGGGCCATTACCGATTATGTATTCGGCGCACAGCCACAGATATGGAGGATCGTACTCAGCTTTGATCAGGCGTTGCTGCTGTTCTGGTCGGTGATGAGCGTTCGGGGCGAAGCGGGGAAGATGGGGTTGCCCGTGGCCATCCTGAACCTGGCTGTGACCGGAACGGGGATCATCAAGATGGCTTCGTCGATGTGGGCCTGCCAATGGGCTGTGTTGATCATGATGGTATTGGATGTGATCGCATCGGTTGTGATGGCGGCGGTAGCCGGCGCCGGAAAGCGCGCAAGGCAGTGAATATAGAATATAAAAAACATTTGACGGGAGCGCGGCGACCTTCAAGGCCGCCGTGCTCCCGTCACTTAATCAACTGGGCGCCATTGACATCCGTATGCGCATATGCCTCACGGCCATGAAGCGCAGAGCGGTGTACAGCCAACAGCCGCCCACGGATCATTTCAGTGCTTCAACCAGCCGGGCCGCGCAACCGACGAGATCGTTGCAGGGAATCCCGGACTTTCTCAGCTTGCCGCACAGCACGTCGCCGTTTTCTTCAATAAACCGCCTTTCAAATTCCACCACAGCCTGGGGGTTCAACCGGGAGAGCAGCTGGCAGCCGGCCAGATAAGCGCCGCACTTGCCGCCGTCCGCCCGAGGCCTTGGTGCGCCCTGCATCGCTTCAACAGGGGAAAGGCCGAGAGAAGGGGAAAAGGCAACGGTCACCGATTGGGCGCAATTGTAACCGCTGCGGTGGTTGGAACGGGCATCTTGTTCATAGGGCATGGCAGTTCCTCCATCGATATCCATTCATGATTGCCGCTGTTTCTCATACTTGCCCACCGTCATTGCCCGGCTTCGCGAAAACGACAGGCTACATGAGCATTATACCATACAGAGCAGGCGGGCGTCCACATTTTTTTCTTGTGCAGTTTGCTGTTCAAATATGGACATTTGCACTGAAATCATGATATAATCACCGTATATGCGTAATAAACCCGGAAGGCGGTGCTTCAATGAGCGCAGAATACACAGTTGAACGTCGCGGGATCAAAATTCCCGTCGTAACGGTGGTCATCTTTTTGCTGAACCTGATCGGCCTGATCTATGAGTACTCCGTAGGCGAGAACAACACCGTCTACAGATTTGCCATGTACCAGGGCGCGCTGCAGGATGGGCAGTGGATACGCCTCTTTGTCAGCGCCTTCCTGCACTTTGGCATCATGCACTTCGGCAGTAATATGGTCTGCCTGGGCATGTTTGGCCTCGACCTGGAGAACAGGATCGGATGGTGGCGCTATGCCTTGATCTACCTCATTGGGATCATCGGCTCCGGACTGCTGATCAACTTCGCGGGCGGCAGAGGTATCCATGCCGGCGCGAGCGGCGCGATTTGGGCGCTGATGACGTCGACGCTGATCTTTAACCTGAAGAACAACATCAATCCGGCTTATGCCCTGCGGGGAATCGTCATCAACCTGATCTACAGCTTCAGCGCGGGCGTCAGCTGGCAAGGACACATCGGCGGGGGAATCGCCGGTCTGCTCTCCGCGCTCGTTTTGACGGGCGAGAGAAAGTAAAGGACGACGCTCGTGACAAGGACAAATAAGGGCGGTTCAACCGATTCAACACCGTCGGCTCGGTCACCCCGCAAGTCCTTGATGCGCTGTACGAAGAGGCAAACGGTCGATTCTTCGGAAACATTTGTTTTTAAAAAGGGTTTTTGCAGGAAGGAGCAGGGATGCCGATGGAACCTGTTGCACAGTTCAAAATAGAGCTACAGGATACGCAATGGCCGCTGACCTATACCGACCATGACCGCGAGATCGTGCGCGCGATCGTCGTGGACGACGCAAACAGCTATTACTTCGTCCGGGCATTGCGTAACGACGATTTTGGCGCGGCGTCGCTGATCGAGACCTCCGGCGGGGGCGTCGAGCCCGGCGAGGATCTCGAATCGGCGATCCACAGGGAACTCAGAGAGGAGCTCGGCGCTCAGGTGGAAATCCTTGCCGGGATCGGCGTTGTGAGCGACTATTACAATCTGATCCACCGGCACAACATCAATCACTACTATCTCTGCCGCGTCAAGTCGTTTGGCAACCGATGCCTGACCCAGGACGAGATCGACAAATACCACCTGTCCACGATAAAACTGGGCTATGAGGCGGCGGTCGCAGAGTATGAAAAGTGCGCGTGCACACGGCTGGGAAGGCTCATCGCCAATCGGGAGCTTCCGATTCTCAGGCAGGCGAGGACGCTGCTGGAGCGCTTCAATGGGCGTACCGGCCAGGGTGCCCAGGATTCAGCCGACACAATAAACCCGACAGGTATCCAAGATCAAGAGGAGGTATTTTAATGCTCAAGGCGTACAGGTATGATGGAAGCAGGGAATTCAAGCTGTCCAAGGTGTCGACGGACGAAACGAGCCTTGAATCGGATCGAAAGAAAGCCGAAGAGAAGATGGAGAAGAATTTCGAGAAGATACAGGCTCTCCAGAGCAGGCTGTATGCGGAAAAGAAGGAAGGGCTCATACTGCTCTTCCAGGCCATGGACGCAGCCGGAAAGGACGGCACGATTGCCGCGGTTCTCACCTGCCTGTCGCCCCATGGCGTCTATGAGTGCGCATTCAAGTCGCCGTCCACGACGGAGCAGGCCCACGATTACCTGTGGAGGGTCGAGGCGCAGGTGCCGTTGAAGGGCGATATCGCGATCTTCAACCGTTCGCACTATGAAGAGCTTTTGATCTACCGGGTCAAGAAGCTCTGGAAGAACCAGGCGCATGCGGACAGGATCGATACAGAGGCGCTGCTGGAAGACAGGTATGGGGATATCCGCAACTATGAAAGGTACCTGTGGCACAACAGCATCCGCACTGTAAAGATCTTCCTGAACGTGTCAAAGAAGGAGCAGGCGAAGCGATTTCTTTCCCGGATCGAAGAACCTGAGAAGAACTGGAAGTTCTCAGGCGCTGACTTCGAGGAACGCAAATACTGGGACGACTACCAGGAGGCCTTTGAGATCGCGATCAACCGAACGGCCACGAAGGAAGCACCTTGGTATGTCGTGCCGGCGGACCACAAGTGGTACATGAGATTCGTCGTCAGCGAGATCATACTGCATACCCTCAGGGAGATGGATCCGAAATATCCCACCGTGACCGAGGAAAGGCTCAAGGAATTCGCCGGGTACAAGGCTGCGTTGGAAAAGGAGCTTGGAAAGAGCGCCAAGAAGGATTGATCCTCACCGATGGGAAATCGCGGTTCGCTGTTGAATAAGCGCGTATGAATTTACCGTAAATTCATGCGCGCATATTTAAGGGAAATAGACTGTTATGCTACGAGGTGTAAGCAACTGATGCGCATTCGGAATCGTGGGCATTATATGACGGATATGACCGAGGGCAACCCCTGGGGACTGCTGCTCCGGTTTATGGCGCCGCTGCTGGTGGGCAACCTGTTCCAGCAGGTTTACAGCATGGTGGATATGATGATCGTCGGCCGATTTGTGGGGCCGGACGCCCTGGCGGCGGTCGGCGCGACGAGTTCTCTGAATTTCCTGTTCTTCTCGCTGTGCAACGGCCTGGCCAGCGGCGTGGGCATACTGATCGCCCAGGCCTTTGGCGCGGACCAGCCCGCCACCGTCAAGCGGGTGATCACCAACGCCGTTTACATCATGGTCGTTACCGGATTGATCATGGGCGCGCTGGGCTTCGGTCTTTCAAGAACGGTGCTGGGGCTGCTGGGGACGCCCGAAAACATCGTCGATCAGTCCGTCATCTATATGCGCGTGATGTGCGCGGGCGTGGTAGCGGTGTCCATGTACAACTGCATCGCGTCCATATTGCGGGGCGTGGGCGATTCCAGGACGCCGCTTTTCTTCCTTGTGATTTCCAGCTTCCTCAACGTGTTCCTCGACCTGTTCTTCATCCGGCGCCTGCACTGGGGCGTGGGCGGCGCTGCGGCGGCCACCGTCATCTCCCAGCTTCTCTCCGCCGTGGGATGCATCATCTACGCCTCCGGGCATAACCCCATGTTCACCATAGACAGAACCCTTTGGAAGCCGGATGCGACGCTGATCCGCCAGTGCTTTCGCATCGGCGTTCCGCTGGCAGCCCAGTCCTCCATGATCGCGCTGTCGCTGATCGTGCTTCAATCGGTGGTCAACAGCTTCGGCTCGGTGGTCGGCGCGGCCTTTACGGCCACCAGCCGCGTGGAGGCGCTGGTTCAGCAGCCCTACGGCTCGCTGTTCGCCGCGCTATCCACATTCACGGGCCAGAACATCGGCGCCAACCGGCAGGAGCGGGTCAGCCAGGGCTTTCGTCAGGCGCTCGTCCTCATGCTCGCCTTTTCGGCGGTCATCACGCTGCTTCTGCAGCTGTTCAGTCCTCAGGTGATGAGCCTGTTCGTGGATGCGGAGCAGGGCGCGGAGGTCATTCACTACGGCGCTCGCGGCCTGAGGCTCACCAGCTGGTTCCTGGCCGCCCTGGGCATGATCTACATCTGCCGGGGCGTGCTCAACGGGGCGGGGGACAGCGCCTATTCCCTGATCTCCGGCATCTGCGAGATGACGGGGCGCATCGCCTTTCCCAAGCCCCTGACCATGCTCCCCTCCATCGGCGTCTGGGGCATCTGGCTGGGCACGGCGCTCACGTGGACGCTGGTGGCCATCGCCAGCTTCCTGCGCTACCGAAGTGGCGTATGGCGCAGGAAGGCTGGCGAGTGAATTTTTCGACAGATGCAATTGCAGATTTCGAAGGTTTACTGGCGGTAAATCGAGAAATCTGCAAGCAGCAGATGTCGGAAAAGGCACCGCCGGATGTGCCGCCGTATTGTGCGGTATTTCCTATGGATCAATTGCCGTTTTCCCTGCGCATCGAAAGGATGCACTTGACGTCGCTCATGGGATCGTCCACGTAATCGGCGTCAACGACAAGGTGGAGCGCTTCTCCGCTGGCCCCGACCATTCTGAATTCCCTGCTGGCGTTCTGCCGGCTGTCGACACACTTCAGGGCGATCTTCCACAGCACGCTCTCGTTCTTCGGGATCAGGCGCTTGTAGAAGCGCCCTGAATTCAGTTCGTCCTCCATGTCTTTGCGGTTCAGTCCCATGACCTTCTCAAGGCCGTGGGCGACCACCTCGAACATGTATTTGTCCTCACGGGCGATGAGGAAAAGCACCGTGCGCGATACGAATCGGGAAAGCAGCCGTCCGCCGCCTCCAGATGGATCGGCAGCCGCTCGGGATTCATCATGTCCAGGTAGAGCGGCTGGTTCTCGGGGTGCACCATGCGGGTGCCCACGTAATCGATAAAGGCGCCGTACGCGCCCTCCATGGAAGGAGACCAGTATTTATGCTCCACGTTGAATATGAACCGGTAGGTATCCTGTTCGAGATCAATTGATATGAGCTCGTCAAACGCGGAATGGTCGAGGAATTCCACAATGGGGAATTCCGGGTATTCCTTTGAGAATCGCGCAATCGTGCCCGCCATTCTGGTTACTTCCTTTGCGTCGAGATTGGATAATATCCGTTTGTACTTTATAGGCTGAAGCGGATTCCTTTGCCGATATCGCCGTTTACCGGCAATCTGCCTCCAGCAACGCGAGGGCTTCGCTGAGAAGCATGCCGTCCCTGGGGATGAAGCGCCGCCAGTATTCCACGGAGGCGGCGATCTCCTCCACGGCGGTGTACGGGTTTGCCATGGTTCCCATAAAGGGCTCCAGCGTCAGGGAGATGGCCTGCGTCGGTGCGGGCAGACCGGGAACGGGCGGCGCTGCGAAGGCCTTTGCCAGGCTTTTGATCAGCTGCTCGCCGTCGGCGATGCCCATGCGGTTGTATTTATCGGTAAAGGGCCAGTGGGGCGAGGACCTTCCGTCGGTCTGCTGAAGGTGGATGATGTTGCCGTACTGCCCAAGCGCCTCCACCCAACGCCAGATGCTGCCGTCATCCGGTCGGGCAAACAGGTGGGGATTGCCCTCGATGTCCTCGAGGATGGCGTCGGTCGCCTCATCCGGATCCGTTTCGCCCTGTACCGCCCTGCGGTGCAGGTCATGGGCGCGTTCCGAGCCCAGCCACGGCCTGAAGGCATCGGGCTGCGCCCGTCGAGCGCGGATGCTTTCGAGGATGGCGGCACGCTCAGGCCGCAGGAAAAACTGCTGGCCGTTCATGTGGCCCAGGTCGATGGTGATGTACAGGGGCGCGCCACCCCGTGCGAATACCTCCCGCATCAGCGTTTCGGCGCCGTCTATGGTCCACGGGGGCATGTGTGGCGTATACATCTGCTCGATGCATATGCCGGGCAGCTTTTGCGCATCGGCGTAGGCCGCCAGCTCCGCCAGGTCGTCATAGAGCATCCCGAGGCGTGCGTGGTATGCAGAGGGGCTTTGCAGCGCGCTGTGCTCGATGCCGTGGGCAAAGAAGCCGAAGCCCGCGCCGAGCCCGGCCGCGGTGTCGACCTGCGCCTTCATCCAGCCATCCAGGAAGCGGCGGCGCACCCCTTCGTGCCAGTGGGTCATGCCACAGGTGGTATAGGTGCCATGCCCGGAATACACGTTCACGACCCTGACGCCGGTTTTTTCGCTGTCCCGCCGCACCCATTGGATCCAATCCTTCATGTAGGCCTCGCCCATGTACAGGGGGTCGCATTCCGTGTCGGCACTCTGTTCGACCCGGTTCAGGCCCATGTCCCGAATCAGAAGCATCCAGTCCAGGGGCTTGACCCATCGCTTGTAGGCAAAGCAGTTATCGATACACAGATAGAGCCTGGGATCCGTAAATCCAGTCATTTTTCCACCTCGCGACATTGATGTACCCATTCATTATACCAAAGAAATAACGTTAATTCAACCGTTTTTTCAATGTCCGGACTTTTTTTGTAGACAACTAAACGGCGATGGAGTATAATGTAGAGGTACGAAGATTGACTGCCAGCCCGGATGGACGATGCGAAGAACGCGTCCTTTCGATCGGCGGATATGCTTGGAGGCTTCCAATCATGCAGGATCAAAACAGCATGCACCAACAAAACCGGGCGCGCCGAAAGTACACGCTCATACTGAGCCTGATCGGCCTGGCCATCAATTACCTTCTCGCGCATTTGGCGACGAGCCTGAAGCTGCCGCTCTACCTCGACAACATCGGCAGCGCCATGGCGGCGGCCCTGGGCGGATATATACCCGGCATCATCGTCGGCTTTTTCACCAATTTGATCAACGGCATCGGGGATTACACCACCACCTACTATGGGTCGCTGACGGTCCTGATCGCCATTGTTTCCGCGTGGTATTCCAGCAAGGATTACTACAGCTTCAAAAAGCCGTGGCGGCTGCTGGCCATCATCGGCACCTTCGCGCTGATCGGGGGCGGGCTCGGGTCGGTGCTCACCTGGATACTGTACGGCTTTCAGTTCGGCTCCGGCATTTCCGCGCCGCTGGCGCTGCGCATCCATGCCAGTACCGGTTTGAGCGAGTTCTGGTCCCAGTTCTCCGCGGATATGCTGATCGATCTGGTTGACAAGGCCATCACGGTGCTGGTCGTCGCCATCATCGTAAACGCGATACCGGAGACCCTGAAGGACCGATTCTATTTCACGGGCTGGCAGCAGACCCCTCTTTCCAGGGTCGCCGGGGAGAAGCGATCGCGCTTTCTGTCCCTGCGCTCCAAGATCGTCATGCTGGTGACGTCGGCCATGCTGGTCATTGCCGCCATCGTCACGGCCATCAGCTTTGTTCATTTCCGCACGGCGGCCATCGAAGACCAGAAGGCGCTGGCCTGGGGTGTGGCCAACGTGGCGTCTGACGCCATCGACGGGGATCGTGTGCCTGATTTCCTGGCCCGGGGCGAAGCGGCCGACGGCTATGTCCGCGTCGACAAGCGCTTCAACGACCTGGCCAGAAGCACCGAGAGCATACAGTATGTCTACGCCTATCAGATCCGCGAGGACGGCTGCCACGTGGTCTTCGACGCCGACACACCCGATACACCCGGCGGGGAGGCGGGAGATGTCGTTGAATTCGACGAGGATTTCAAACAGCAGCTTCCCGACCTGCTGGCCGGAAAGGAGATCGAACCCATCATCGCAAACGGTCAGTTCGGCTGGCTGCTGACGGTCTACAAGCCGGTATACGACAGCCAGGGCGCCTGCCAGTGCTATGTGGGCGTGGATGTCAGCATGACCCATATCATCCGGAACGGCTACGAATTCCTCGCCCGCGTGGTGTCGCTGTTCTTAGGCTTCTTCCTGCTGCTGCTGACCGTCGCCATCTGGTTCGCGGAGTACAATATCATATTGCCCATCAATGCCCTGGATATCGCCACGGGCAATTCCTCCTATGCCACAGAGGAATCTCGGGCGGATACCCTGCAGTGCATACGTGAGCTGGATATACGCACCGGAGATGAGATCGAAAACCTGTATCACTCTGTGACCCGGACCACAGAGGACATGGTGATCACCATCGAGAGCCTGGAGCACCAGAGCGAGGTCATCACAAGGCTGCAAAACGGCCTGATCATGGTGCTGGCGGACATGGTGGAAAGCCGCGACAAGTGCACCGGCGATCATGTGCGCAAGACCGCCGCCTATACGGACATCATCATGCGCCAACTGAGAAAGGAAGGCGTCTACAGCGACCAGCTGACGGACGAATTCATCTACGATGTGGTCAACTCGGCCCCGCTGCATGATATCGGCAAGATACAGGTCTCCGACGCGATCCTGAACAAGCCCGGCAAGCTGACGGATGAGGAATTCGAAATCATGAAGACCCATACCACCGCCGGCGCGGAGGTGATCGCCCACGCCATGAACACGGTCTCCGAGGAAAATTCCGGCTACCTGAAGGAAGCGATGAACCTGGCCCACTACCACCACGAGAAGTGGAACGGCGCGGGCTATCCCTGCGGCCTGAAGGGAGAGGAGATTCCGCTGTCCGCGCGCATCATGGCCGTGGCCGACGTTTTTGACGCCCTCGTTTCCCGGCGCAGCTACAAGGACGGCTTCCCGTTCGAAAAGGCCATGGCGATCATCCAGGAGGGCTCTGGCAGCCACTTTGATCCCAGGATCGCGGAGGCGTTCATGCATGCCTCGGACGAGGTTCGCGTCGTGATGAACAGCCACATGGGCGCATAGCCACACACGTGTTTTTTGAACAGGTGCGAAGGCAGGAACCGGCGGATCGGAAAAGGTGTTGAGACAATGAACAGGAAAAATATCACGTGGCTGGCGATTGCCATTGTCATACTGAGCTTCGTGCTTTCAACCTTCGTATCGCTGTGGTCGCTTCGGCTCATGGCGAAGCGGAATATGCAGGAGCTGAGCAAATCCCTGGCTTCGCTGATCTACGATTCCATCAGCAGCGAGCTGTCAGAGCCGATCATCGTATCGCGCTCCATGGCCAGAGACACCTTTCTGATCGATGCGCTGAATAAAGAGGCGTCAAACGGGATGGATCAGACCGCCGAAACGCTGGCCGGATACCTGAGCGCCCAAAAGGAAGCCTTTGGCTATGAAGCCGCCTTTCTGGTTTCTGATGCCTCGAAGTGCTACTATTCCTATGGCGGGATCAACAAGCAGATGGACCTGACCCGCAACGACCGGGATCAGTGGTATACCCATTTTATCGCCACCGGCAAGGAATACGAGCTGGATGTGGACCGCGACGAGCTGAGCCAGGATCGATGGACGGTGTTCGTGGATACCCGGATCGAGGACGCGGACGGAAACCTTCTGGGCGTCTGCGGCGTGGGCGCGCGGATGACGGGCAGCCAGGACCTGTTCGTCACCCTGGAAAAGGAGTACAAGGTCCACATCAGCCTGATCGACGCGGACGGCCTGATCCACGTGGACACCGACGAGAGCAGGATCGAATCCGATTATATGACCGGCATACAGGTCATTGGCAGCAAGGATTTCGTTTACCAGAAGATCGGCGCGGAGCGGGCCGTGGTGACCAAGTACATCGACAGGCTCGGCTGGTATCTTGTCATCGAGAGCGACGGCTCCAATGAGCGCGGCGAGCTGATCAACGTACTGCTTTTGAACATCGTGCTGTGCGTGATCGTGCTGGTGATCATGCTGCTCGCGGTGCGCATCATCCTCGCGCGTACCCGGGCCCTGACCAGCGCGTCGTTCATAGACCAGTCCACACAGCTGCTCAACCGCAGGGCGTTTGAGGAAAAGAAGGCGGAGCTGGCGCAGGCGGGGCTGAAGGAGGATTTTGTCTACGTCACCGCAGATCTGAACGGCCTGAAGCGGGTGAACGACAACCTCGGCCATACGGCGGGGGATGAGCTGATCAAGGGCGCGGCGGACTGCCTGAAGGAATGCTTCGGCAAATACGGCGACGTCTACCGCATCGGCGGTGACGAATTCGCGGCCATGCTGCGCCTGTCCGATGCCGGGTTGAAGGACGCCATGGACCGGCTCGACAGGACGACGGAGCGCTGGAGCGGCCAACAGGTCAAGCACCTGTCCATCTCCTGCGGCAGCGCCTCGAGCCGGGAGTTCCCGTCCGGTAACATCGACCAGCTCATTCGAATCTCCGACGAGCGCATGTACGCGGCGAAGGCCGCGTACTACGCAAGAACTGGAATCGACAGGCGGAGATAGATTGTTCATAACAAACAGAACCATCGGGGAGTGGGCTTTCGCTCCCTGATTTGGTATTTCAGGAGAGACGCGCATGAAACCGATCACGATCCGGGACCTGATGGACATCGCCTTTGTATCCGGCCCTGTATTGAGCCCGGACGGCAAGAGGGCCGCCTATGTGGTAAAGCGGCAAGATTATAAGAAGAATCGATATGACGCCTGTATCCACCTGCTGGATTGCGAAAGCGGCGTATCCCGTCAGCTGACATACGACGGCAAGGCTTCCGATCCCGTATGGGAGGACGGGCATACCCTGTTGTTCTCCACCCAGCGGGGCGCGGACGACAAGCCGGAGAAGCACCGGAAGAAGACGGTATTTTACCGACTGGACGTGGATGGGGGCGAAGCGCGCCGCGCCTTTGAGCTGTCGATGGACGTGGGCGATGTGCGTCCCCTGGGCGACGGACGCTATGTCGTCCTCGCCGAGGTGGATCTGAACGCGCCGCCCGAGGACCTGGACGGGACCCTGCGGGAGGACTGGGAGGACTACCACGTCATCGAAGAGGTTCCCCTGTGGGCCAATGGCAGGGGCTTTGTCTCCCGGCTGCGCGCTTCGCTGTTCCTTTTTGATCCCGGCGACGGCGCGCAAAAGAAGCTGACCAACGACTTCTTCAACGTCGAAACCTTCGATGTGAGGGATGGAAAGATCCTGTATGCGGGCTGCGAGTTCCGGGATGTGATCTCATCCTTCAGCGAGGTTCGACTCTATGACCTGGGGACCGGCGAGGACTGCGTACTGGTGGCGCCGGGGGTGTATCGCGTGGGCGAAGCGCTGCTGACCGATGGCGGGGCGGTGCTTTCGATGAGCACCCTCGAACCCTGGGGCAGGGGCCAGAACCACGACTGGTACCGCTGCGACACCGCCACCGGCAAACTCACGATGGCGGCGGCCATGGACCGCTGCATCGGCTGCGCCGGGGTGACGGACATCGCGGGCGGCAGCGGGAAATCCGCCGTGACGGCAAAGGGCTGCGTCTGGTTCATCGCCCAGTGGGGCTATCGCGCAGAGGTGTGCCGGCTGAATGCCGACGACACCGTGGAAACGGTGGCGCCCTTCGAGGGCACCGCGCTGTGGCTGGATACGGACGGAGAGCGCGTGCTGTTTACCGCCTGCGCGCCCAACGGGCTGACCGAGCTGTATACCGCCAGGGAAGGCGAAATCGCAAAGCGCACGGAGCACAACGACCCCTTCCTGAACAGCCACGACGTGGCGCAGGTCGAATACATTCCCTTCGCCAACGCCGAGGGCCTTTCCATCGACGGCTGGGTATTGAAGCCGACGGACTTCGATCCCGAAAAGAAATATCCCGGAGTGCTGGAGATCCACGGCGGTCCCAGGGGCGCTTATGGCACGCCCCTCGTGCACGAGATGCAGGCGCTTTGCGGCGCGGGCTACGTGGTGTTCTTCTGCAATCCCCGGGGCAGCGAGGGCTACGGCGAGGCCTTCGCGGACCTGCGGGGCAAATACGGCGATATCGACTATAAAGACCTGATGGCCTTCACCGACCACGTGCTTGCGGCCGTGCCCCAGCTGGATGCGACGCGGCTGGCGGCCTGCGGCGGTTCCTACGGCGGCTTCATGTGCAACTGGATCGAGGGCCACACCGACCGCTTTGCGGCGCTGGCGTCCCAGAGGTCGATCTCAAACTGGGTGTCGGACTACGGCTCCAGCGAGATCGGCGTCACCTTCGACGTCAACGAGCTGGGCGGCGATCCCTGGTCAAGCCATGAGGCGATGTGGAACCAGTCGCCGCTGAAGTACGCGGACCGGGCGAAGACGCCGATACTGTTCATTCACGCCCTTCAGGACTACAACTGCACCGTGGACCAGGGCGTTGAGATGTTCACCGCCATGAAGCGCTTCGGCGTGCCCGCGCGCATGGTGCTGTTCGAGGGGGAGAACCACTCCCTGTCCCGTTCCGGCAAGCCACGCCACAGAATAAGAAGGCTGGAGGAGATCTTCAACTGGTTCGGGAAATACCTGAAGCCCTCCCCGGACAATTAATTGATTAGGAGAAATCGTTATGAAAAAGAGAATTGCGGGAACTCCGGAGGCCTGTATGACGATGCGGTGGTACGAGTGTGCTCCGGGCCTATATGAAATCGACGAATTCGACTGCGCCAGCTGCTTTCTCGTCGTCGGCGAAGAAAAGGCGCTGCTGATCGACACCGGCGTCGGGATCGGCGATCTGAAATGGCTGGTGGAAAACAGACTGACGGACAAGCCCTATGAGGTTGTGGCCACCCACAACCACGGTGACCACATCGGTGGCGCGGGATGGTTTGACGACATCTGGATCCATCCGGCAGACGCGAACTGGAAGGGGGACCATACCGAGCCGACCCTGGAATTCCGCAGGGATTACGCCGCGCTGATACGCAGGCGCGAGGGAAAGGCCTACGAATACGATCCCAACACGGATATCCGCCCCTGGCCGAAGGAGCCGGCCTTTCGCGCCGCAGCGGACGGCCAGCGGTTCGAGCTGGGCGGACGCACGGTCACGGCATATCACTGCCCGGGGCATACCCCCGGGGAGCTGGTGCTGGTGGACGATAAGACAAAGGCACTGCTGTGCGGGGACGCCTGCAACTGCAACTGGCTGCTGAACGGCACGCTGGCGCCCAACCTGCGAGGCTGCGCTCAGGTGGCGCTGGAAGCCCTTCAGCGCATCGCGGCCATGCAGGGAGATGGGTATGATCCTGAAAAGGTGTTCAACTTCCACCACGATTTCAGGCCGGTGGGAAAGCCTCTCGCACCCAATGTGCTGCCCGACCTGGTATGCTGCCTGGAATCCCTGCTGCAGGGCACGGCCCGCTATGAGCGGGTGCCGGATCCGCTGTCGCCCACCGGCGGGGACAGGACCGTGGCCCGCCGGGGAGACGTGATGGTTTCCTGCATGAACGGCGATCTGGAGAAGGCGATGGGCAGGTAACAGGGATTTGTTTTTTTCCGGTGGATATGTTATAATGCGAGTAACTGTTCAGTCCGGGCAGAGAGAAGTGTAGCGGCGGCGCCTGCGCCGCCACAGTGGCGGCCCGGGGGCCGCCGCTACAGACGGTGCGTTTGATCGGACTGAACAGGATAGATCATGTGCATCCTGCCCCGTGAAAGGATGCAAAGGAGAGAGCGCTGCATGGCTGAGAAGATCGTCATACTGGATGGATACAGCCTGATGTACCGGGCGTTTCACGCGCTGCAGACCCCTATGACCGCGCCGGACGGCACGCCCACCAACGCGGTGCATGGGTTTGTGATGATGATGCTGAAGGTGATCGAGGACGAACGCCCGGACAGCCTGGCGGTGGCCTTCGACATGCACGCCCCGACCTTCAGGGCGAAGCTGTACGACGGCTACAAGGCCACGCGCAAGCCCATGCCGGACGAGCTGCGGGCCCAGGACCCGGTGATCCGCGAGCTGATCGGCGAGATGGGCGTGCCGATCCTCGAGGTCGAGGGCTACGAGGCGGACGACATATTGGGAACCGTTTCCAAATATTGCGAGCGCGAGGGACTGGAGGCGCTGCTGGTCACCGGCGACAGGGATTCCTTCCAGCTTTCAGGACCGCGGACGACGATACTCTATACCAAAAAGGGCATCACCGAAACCGTGCGGGTGACCCCGGAATACATTCGCGAGACCTATGGCATCGAGCCGGTCCAGCTGATCGACGTAAAGAGCCTGATGGGCGACGCCTCCGACAACATCCCCGGCGTTCCGGGGGTGGGGGAGAAGACAGCTTTGAAGCTGGTGCAGCAGTATGGCAGTCTGTCAGCCGTGCTGGATGCCGCGCCCACGGAGCAGAAGGGCAAGCTGCGTGAGCGGTTGATCGAGGGCCGGGCGCTGGCGGAGATGAGCTACGCCCTGGCGAAGATCGACAGAAACGCGCCTGTGGACGTCGATCCCGGGGCCTGGAAGCTGGGCAACATCGCCGGGGCGCTGCCCCGCCTGAGGGAGCTGCGCATGAACGCCGCGCTGAGAAGGCTGAGGGACGTGGCGAGCGCCGTCGCGCCTCAAGGCCTCGAAACGCCTGTAGCATCGCCCGTCGAGGCGGAGGCGCTGCCGGACATCGAGACCTTCAACGCACGGGACGCGCTGGCCGGGCGTATTATGGAACTGGCTGCTACGGCGAGGTGGGCGGCGTTCCACCTGGGCGAACGCTTCACGGTGGCCACCGATGAAGCGCGCCTGTCCATGGCCATGGGCGGAGACCTGCTCTCGCCCGGCATCACCGATGAAGAAGCCTGGGCGGCGGCGCTGCCGCTGCTTGAGGCCGACTGCCCTGTGGCGCTGTGGGACCTCAAATCGCTGCCCATCGACCTTGAGCGGATCAAGGGCGATATCACCGACGTGATGCTGGCGGCCTACGCGCTGAATCCACAGCGTCCAGGCTTCGACGCGCAATCGCTGTGCATCCAGGAGGGCATCGAGGGCTGGCAGGATCATCCCGCCACGGCGGTGCGCAGGCTGGCGCTGGCACAGCGGGAGCAGCTAAAGGAAAACGATCTTGAACAGATCTACAGCCGGATCGAGCTTCCGCTGGCCTACGTGCTGCGGGGCATGCAGGACGAGGGCTTCCTGGTGGACGCGGACGTACTCCGGGAGCTGGGCGTCACGTTCAGGGCGCAGATCCAGCGCCTGACCGACGAGATCGCTGAAATGGCAGGGGCGCGGATCAACCTCAATTCCCCAAAGCAGCTGGGTGAATTGCTGTTCGGCAAGCTGGGCATCCCCTCGCCGAAGAAGAAGATTTCCACCAACGCCGAGGTGCTGGAGCAGCTGTCGGAGGACTATCCGATCTGCGCAAAGGTACTGGAATATCGAAAATACCAGAAGCTGGAATCGACCTATATTGACGCATTGATCCCGATGCGGGACGAAAACGGCCGGATCCACACCCGATTTGACCAGGTGGGCACCGCCACAGGGCGCATCAGCTCCGCCGAGCCGAACCTGCAGAATATACCCGTTCGCACCGAGCTGGGCAAGGCCATACGGGGGGCCTTCGTGGCCCGTCCCGGCTGGCTGCTGGTCGACGCGGACTACTCCCAGATCGAATTGCGGGTACTGGCCCATATGTCCGGCGACGCCACGATGATCAACGCCTTCCTGATGGACCAGGACATCCATGCCCGCACGGCCTCCGAGGTCTACGGCGTGCCCCTGGATCAGGTGACCGGCCAGATGCGCTCCGCGTCGAAGGCGGTGAACTTCGGCATCGTCTACGGCATTTCGGAATTCACATTGGCGAAGAACATCGGCGCCAGCCGCTTCGAGGCCAGGGCCTTCATCGACCGCTACTTCGACCGCTATCCCGGCGTGAAGGCCTATATGGACGAAGCGGTGAAGAAGGGGCACGCCCAGGGCTACGTCACCACGCTGATGAACCGTCGCCGCTACCTGCCGGAGCTGACCAGTTCCAACTACGCCGTGCGCGCCTTTGGCGAGCGCTGCGCGATGAACAGCCCCATCCAGGGCACTGCCGCGGACATCATCAAGCTGGCGATGATCGCCGTGGACGAGGCGCTGAAGGCGGGCGGCTTCGAGGCGAAGCTGATATTGCAGGTGCACGACGAGTTGATCGTGGAAGCCCCCGAGGCCGAGGCCGGGGCGGTTCGCGACCTGCTGCGGCGCTGCATGGAGGGCGTCATGGCGCTGTCCGTGCCGCTGCGCACCGATATAACCATTGGAGGGGATTGGCGTGCTTGCAAATAAACCCTATGTGATCGGCTTGACGGGGGGCATCGGCTGCGGGAAGTCTGAGGCTGCACGATACCTGGAATCCCTCGGGACCGCCCACCTGGACGCGGATGAGGCATCCCGCGCATTGACCGCTGAAAACGGCGAGGCGCTGGATGACATTCGACGGGTGTTTGGGGACGCTGTCTTTCGGGACGACGGTACGCTGGATCGGACGAAGCTGGGAAAACTGGTGTTTGCCAACGAGCCGGCCCGCCGCGCACTTGAGGGGATCATGCACCCGCTGGTACAAAGGGACATGCTTTCGGCGATGGATGCGGCGGCCCAGGCGGGGGCAAGCGTGGTGATACTGGATGTACCGCTGCTGTTCGAGACCGGTATGGACGCCCTGTGCGACGAGACCTGGGCGCTGACCGTTCCCCTGGAGCGTCAGGTCACCCGCATCGTCGCCAGGGATGGTCTCAGCCCCGAGGACGCCGTGGCACGCATCGAAAGTCAGATGTCCCTGGAGGAGCGGAATGCCCGGGCCACCTATGTCATCAACACCGACCGCCCCATAGAGCGCACCCAGGCTGAGCTGGAACAGCTGTACCGGGCAGCCCAGAGGCGGGCGGAGAAAAACGGATAGGCCGTATGGATAACAACGAAGGAACCAGGTCTCTCAAGGGAAAGGGCAGTTCGGCGACAGGCTATGCCAACCGGCGCAGGACCAGAGCGCGGCGAAAGCGGCGGCTAACCGCCGTCGTGACCGCAGTGGTGTTGGCGTTGGCACTTGCCGGCATGGGCCTTTGGCTGATCTTTATGCAGCGTCCCGAGACCACAGTGCAGCTGTACCCGATGGCCTACGAGGACCGGATTCGCGCGAACGCCGCTTCCAACGGCCTCGATCCGGCCCTGCCCGCGGCGGTGATCCTGGCGGAATCCAGCTATATGCCGGAAGCGGTTTCCGAGGCCAATGCCCAGGGCCTTATGCAGCTGCTGCCCTCTACCGCCGAGTGGGTAGCGGGCAAATTCGACGAGGCCTATCGGGAAGGGAGCCTGTTTGAGCCGGATACCAACATCAAATACGGCTGCTGGTATCTGGGCTACCTGATCCGCCGCTTTAACGGCAACCTGACCTGCGCCATCGCGGCCTACCATGCCGGACAGGGCACGGTGGACGACTGGCTGGCGAACCCTGAATACAGTCCGAACGGAACAACGCTGCAAACCATACCGTCCAGCGCCACGGATACCTATGTCAAGAGGGTACTGAAGTATTATGAGAAATACAAGGAACTGTACACGCCGTCGGCGGCTTAGCGCGCTGGCACTGGCGCTGTGCCTGCTGCTGTCGCCTTGCGCAAGGGCGGACGTGGCTTCCGACCTGGGCGGCGACTATCAGGCCGCTGATCCGTCCGGCGGTATCGCCTCAGACCTGGGCGGGGGCTTTCAGGCGACCGACCCCTACATTCAGCAGCAGGAGGCGCTGCCCCAGGTGGACATGACCAATGCGGATGTCACCATCGGCTACGTGGAGCCCGGTTACATGACGTACAGCCCCGTCGCCACGCGAATATGGAGCATGATCAGCGTCAACCAGCTGGTGTTCGAAAGCGTGGTGGACCTGGACGAGAATCAGAAGCCGGTGCCTATGCTGGCCAACAACTGGGTCCAGGACGGCAAGAACTGGATATTCAACCTGCGCAGCGGCATACAGTTTCACAACGGCTACGAGCTGACCGCCTACGACGTGGTGCGCAGCTATCAGACGCTGATGCAGGCAGGAGAGGAAAACCCCTACTATGAGCGCCTCCAGGTGATCGAAAACATGGACGCCTCGCCTACTGACATCTATGGGCTGACGGTCACCGCGAAGAACACCAGCCTGATGACGCTCTACGCCATGGTGTTCCCGGTGATGCAGTACGATACCCTCTACGATGACCTGCCCCGTGGCACCGGGCCTTACTGGTACATACAGGCCAATCCCGAGGGCTCCGTTCGTCTGGAGGCCAATCCGCTCTGGTGGAAGCGGCAGCCGGAGATCAAGAGCATACTGCTCAAGCGGTACTATAACATCGGCGACGCCATCGAGGCCATACGCACCCATGAGATCGACATGCTGTCCACCAAGAGCACGAAGGCCTCCCTCAGCCGAAAGCTGGCGGGCCTGACGAGCATCGACTATCCTACGCTGACCTATGAGATGCTGGTGCCGAACCTGTCCGATGGCAGCCTTACCGCCGATGCCAGCGTGCGGCAGGCCATCATGTACGCCATCGATCGCTCCGTGATCGCCTCCAACGGCTATCTGGACATGGCGGTGCAGTGCGAGGTGCCCGTGCCGCCTTCATCCTGGCTGTATGAGAGCCAGAGCGCCATCTATTACTACAGCCCGGAGCGGGCGCTACAGCTGATGCACAACCTGGGCTGGTACGACCTGACTGGCGACGGCACGCTGAACAAGCATGTGGGTGTGATGGTACAGGAGCCGACGCTGTCGATCATCACCTATAACGAAAGCAGCAACAGCATCCGCGAAAATGCGGCGAACCTGATCGCGGATTACCTGCGGACTGTGGGCTTCAATGTGACGGTGACCGTCTATTCCAAGGAGCGCACGCGCCAGTTGGTCAAGGACGGGGAGTTCGATCTTGCCCTGGTGGGCGTGAACCTGAGCGAGGTGCCCTACCTGTCGAGTCTGCTGGGAAGCAGGGGATCGCTGAACCTGAACCATTACAGCAGCGACGACATGGACCAGCTGCTGGAGCGGGTGTATTCGGCCTCCGACGAGGCGCTCCTGCAAAAGATCTACAGCGATATCCAGATGACTGTGGTCAACCGACTGCCCATATTGGGCCTGCTGTTCAGGACGGGCACCGTGCTGTCCAGCCGCTCCATCGGTGGCATGAGCGGGGTGCGGGTGTACGACACCTTCAACGGGTTTGAGTTTTTAAAGAAAGTGAACTGATGCCCCTACATGCCGGTTCGCGCGAAACAGAACGGGAAGAAGCCCCTCCCGACGGGATTGACCGGCGTCAGGCTGACACAGCGCAGCAGTTCTCCGTTTCCTTCGCCGATGGGAAACCGTTCGTTAAGCGCGGTGATTTCGCAGCGCATTTCGCCCTCCCAGCTCAATGTCACAGGCCCGAGACGCACGGCTTCGGTCGTAGCGCCGTCGGGCCTTATCATTTCGGGGGATTGCGGGGTGATGAATCGGAAGGTGACCTTCGCGGGCTTCTCCAGATCGAAGGCGTCCACCAGCTGGAGGATGTTTTCCTGACGCAGCATCATGGCTGTGCGCTGGATGGCGCGCGCGCCAAGGCGCGCAGGCCAGGCGTTGGTCAGGTCCACGCTCAACAGGTCCCGGTCGGGACGGGTTTGGAAATCGGAGGGGCAGACGTCCGCGCCAAAAGCCGCTTCCGGGGCGTTCTCACCGGGAGCGGTCAGCTGGGTGAGCCCGTCGATCACGGGCAGGGACGTTCGGGTCGGCGTTTCCACAAGTATGGGCGTTCCGTCCGCAAACAGCACGATGCTTCCCGCGTTGGCCCGGTCGCCGCCGGCATGCAGCGCGCAGGTCAAGCCGCTGAAGCGCGAGATCATCAAACGGTTTTGGGCCGTAGCGGCGTGTTTGAGCTTTGGCGGCTTTTCTATCTGTGCCGACAGCATGCCCGCGCAGGACAGGTCCAGCATACGTCCTGTTACCGTGGCGGAAGGCACATGCCGCTGACGGTGAAGCGCCGCCCCGAGCGCGCTCAGCGCCTCGTCGCCGCTGGCCAGGCCTACGCGAAACAGCGCCTGCCCGGAAAGGGCGGGCATCATGTTTCCGGTGGCGGGATCGACGAAGCAATCGCCGTCGATCCAGGGAATCAGCAGCCCGTCCAGCCAGTCCGAAGTGGGGTATACTTCAGTAAGGTCCAGCTGGCCGCGCGTCAGCTTGCGAAGCAGTGTGCAGAGGTCGGTCACCGCAGCGGTCTCGGCGAGGGCGTCTGTGAGTGGCTGCACGCGCCGGTCCCGGGCCTGCACGGCCTGGTCGATCAGCCGAAGCGACTGCTTCATTATCGCGGCCCTGCGCCCTGCATCCGTTTCCAGTAAAACCGATGCGAGCAGCAGGTCGCTGAGTATGCACAGCGGGCGATTTGACCGGGCGCTCACCGGTCCCATGTACCGCATGAAGGGATAGTCGGAATGGGCGAGGAAGGGGGAAAAGACCCGCCTTCGGGCCTCGTATTGCAGCTTTGCGGATACCCGGGCGCCCAAACGCTCGCCCATGGCGCGCTGGACCCATGCCAACAGCATCAGCGTCTCTGCGCATTGAAAGTCGATGCGCGGGTGCTGGTCGTCGTCGAAGGGCGCTCCCTTTGGGTTTTCAGCCCAGCTGGATTCCTCCACGATCATGCAGATCAGGTCGATGACGCGCTCCAGCCGATGCTCGTCAGGCTCCACTGCCATCAGCGCCTCCAGTGCCTGGCGCCGCCCCCTTTGCAGGCGCAGGTAGGCCTCCGGGTCGGAAAGCCTCTGAGAAAGGTTCATGGCAGGCAGGTCGCGGCTCATGGCCAGGTGTGCGCCTGCACAGGCCCATTCCCTGGCCGGACCGGTGGCCAGCGGCGAGGGCAGCGACTCCGGGCGTGCCATGCTGTTCAATATGTTGTAGCCGCGGAAAAACACGATATCACCCTCCGTAGAAGATCGCGCACGTGGTTGGGATTTTGGAGGTAGCGGCGGCAATCTGCCGCCACATCATAAAGTAGAAGATCGCGCACGTGGTCGGGTTTTTGGAGTGCAGCGGTGGCGCCTTGAAATCACCTTGGCCTTGTAAAAACGTATGCCCCCACCGAAACCGCTACAGCGAGATTCAAAGAATCGATCTCATCGCTCTGTGGAATCAGCACGCTCTGACCCAATTCAGCGAAAGCTGGCGGCAGGCCGGTCTGCTCGTTACCGAACACCAGCGAGAAGGGCGGCTGGGCACCGGAAGCCACCGAATCGAGCGGCCGGGCGCCGTTCAGCATGAAGGGATAGAGCGGCCTGCCCGGGAAATCGGCGCGATAGTCGTCAAAGCTGTCATAGGTCCTGACGCGCAGCTTGAAAAAAGCGCCCATGGAAGCGCGCAAAACGTGGGGATCGAATACGTCGACACAGGGGCGCACGAAGGCGACATCCCGGATGCCGAAGCCCAGTAAGGAGCGCATGGCCGTGCCCGCGTTGCCATTGTCTGTGATCTGGCACAGCACGGCATGGTTATCTGAATCAGAGAGGTCGGATTCGTACTTTTTGAATACCAGTCCGGCAAAGCAGTTGTCCTTCTTCGATTCACGTCGCAGCACCCGGTCGGCCAACTCCTCGCGCACGCCCAGCGCCGCGCAGCGTTCGCGCAGCTTGACGACGCCCTCGTTTTCAAGCCCCTGGGAATTGAGCAGCAGCCGAGACGCGCAATCGGGTTTCGCTTCCAGCAGCATCAGCGCCGGAAACACGCCCAACTGGTAGCTGTAATCCAGCTTGCGGGAATAGGGTTCAAGCTTTGGCATAGGGCATACCTTCCAATCTAATCGTTGTATCGCAGCCACCCTCTCAGGTAATCGCGAAGGGCCTTGCTGTGGGTTTCCATCGGAAAGTGTCCGGCGGAGGGAAGGCGATGGGTTTCCGCGCCGCCCAGCAGCGTTTGGACCTGTGTCAGCCGTGTTTCATCCATCAGTGGGTCCCGTCCGCCGAGCAGCGCCATCGCGGGACAAAAGCCCAGAGCTTCGCGGGGCGGGGCGAGGGCACAGCCCAGCATGTGATCGAAGGTCCTTCGCATGCCGGGCCGCAGCAGAGGGGCCCGCATTCGATCCACGATGTAATCGTCCATGGGATAACCTGCCCAGCTTTCGATCAGGCGTCTGAAGCTTCCCGGTCGCAGAATTTTGTCCGCATAGAAGCGCTCCCGGTTCTCTGCCTTTCGGAAGGCCTTTTCCACGGAGAATACCGGCGCGATGTGGATCTGCGATTTGACGCTGTCGGGATACTGCGCGCCCATGCACAATACGGTGCCGCAGGCGCTGCCGTGGCCGGCCAGGTGCCACAGGGACAGCGGCGCGCCCATGCTCCGGTCCACTTCGTCCAATACCCCCCAGATCATGCTGGCACGGGTATCGACATCCTGGGGAGCGTTAGGATCGCTATGACCGAAGCCGGGCAGGTCGACCAATACGGCAAGGCTGCCCAGCTCTGACAGCTCAGGCAGCAGCTTGCGCCAGTGGAAGGCGCAGATCATCGGTGAAGTCAACAGCAGTATGCGGCTTCGGATGGGCGTATCCGGTCGGACGACGCGAAAATGGACTCGGATGCCGGAAAAGGACAGGTAAAGGCTCTCCTCCGTCAACAGCATACACCTCCGAGCCGCTTTCCTTCTGTAAATCGCTGCATATATTGTATCATATCGCAAACCTTTTGACAACACGAAGGTTGTGAAAGCGCACGCTATCCCGATATTTTATCTTCGCCGGAAGCTGATGTTAAATGTTCAAATTAACGCCATAAAACCGTTGACTCAGGGAATGGAATTGGATATAATACAACTTGTGTCAATACGCTCATTAGCCCCGGGCCATGACATGCGCGAAGGTACTGACCACACCTTTGCAAACCGTGCAAAGAGCTTTAGGATAGGCGAGGGCGCCCCTGGCTCTCTCGCGGCCGGCCAATACCGGCGATCAAAATTTGGAGGGAAACACTCGTGAGTACTTTTATGGCGAATCCCCAGAACGTCGAGCGCAAGTGGTACGTGATCGACGCTGAGGGCATGGTTCTGGGCCGTTTGGCATCCCAGGTTGCCGCCATGCTGCGCGGCAAGCACAAGCCCACCTTCACGCCTCACTGTGATTGTGGCGACTATATCATCGTTGTGAATACCGATAAGCTGGTGCTGACCGGCAAGAAGCTGGACGACAAGGTTTATCGCTATCATACCGGCTATCCGGGCGGATTGAAGGAGGTTTCCTACCGCAAGCTGATGGCCAACAAGAGCGAGTTCGCCTTCCGCGAGGCGGTTCGCCGCATGCTGCCCAAGGGCCCCTTGGGTTATGCGATGGCCAAGAAGCTGTTTGTGTACGGCGGCCCCGAGCACAACCAGCAGGCCCAGAAGCCCGAAGCGCTGAAGCTGTAATAGGGAGGAGGACGAAGAAATGAGTAATGTTTGTTTCCATGCTGTCGGCAGAAGGAAAAAGGCGATCGCCCGCGTTCGTCTGATCCCCGGTGAGGGCAACATCACCGTCAACAAGCGCAATCTGGAAGAGTATTTCGGCTATGAGACCCTGAAGACCGTGGTGCGCCAGCCCCTGGTGCTCACCGAGACCCTTGGCAAGTTTGACGTGGTCGTCAACTGCAAGGGTGGTGGCTTCACCGGCCAGGCCGGCGCGATCCGTCACGGCATCGCCCGCGCGTTGGTCAAGGCTGACGCGGATCTGAAGCCCGCCATCAAGAAGGCCGGCTACCTGACCCGTGACCCGCGCATGAAGGAGCGCAAGAAGTACGGCCTGAAGGCTGCCCGTCGCGCGCCCCAGTTCTCCAAGCGCTAAAGAAGCCCCAAAACCCCGATGCCGCAACGGTTTTCGGGGTTTTTCTCATTTTTGGCGCTGTCTGGATTTGTCTTGATTTGACCTCGTTTAACCCATTTTATAGGGGTTAAAAATGGGCTTATTGGACCAAAAGGGTTTATTGAAGGGTTAAGCGAAGGAGCCAAAGAAGCTGTATAGAGACAGTTCTTAGGCTCCTACGAATAAACCCATCAGAGCAGGCGGTTCATTTGTCTGAATTTGAAATAATATGAATATTTATAAACCAGGTTATACATTTGGATTGTAGTGTCTGAAACTGCAAATGTCGCCGATATCCACGTTTAACGCCTTACAGATTCTCTCAAGAACATCCATGCGAACAGAGTCGCTGTTCAGCAGTTTTCTATAGGTGCTGTCGCTGATTCCAGCCAGCCAGGTGATATCCTTTCTGGAGTACCCACGCCGTTCAAGGAGTCGCCATAAACGGAAATATGAAATCATACCGGCGCCTCCCCTTGAAAATGGTGACTACCATTATATCACGACAGGGCTTTGGACTGGTGACAAAATGACGGAGATTTGGTGAAAGAGGTTTGCAATGTATTGACCGGCCCGCGCAATTCCCAGCTGATGCTGACGCTGGATCAGGACGGATACCGCACCAAGTAAAACGGACAACCACGATCCTGGCACGATGCCGGGTGTGGTTGTCCATTCCATTTAGCCGATCAGAGATTTTACCAGAGCCGGAATACCCTCGAAATCACTTTCTTCAGGGTTCCACATGCTGCGCACGTTCTCCTCAATGACCTCAAAGCCCGCTTCCGCCAGCTTTGCTTGCAGAAGCTTCACGCTTTCGCCGCTCCATCCGTAGCAGCCGAACGCAGCGGCTTTCTTATTCTTGAACTTGAGCTGCTTCAGAAATTCCAGCCATCCGGCCACGGAGGACAGGTAGCTGTTGCTGACTGTCGGGGAACCCACGGCGATGGCGCGGGACTTGAACACCTCGGTCATGATCTCGTTCTTGTCCGCCTTGGCGATGTTGAACACCTTCACCACGGTATCCGGGCTCTGGCGATGAATCTCTTCCGCAATCCTGTGAGCAATCTTCGTCGTGCCTTCCCACATGGTATCATAGGCGATGGTGACCTGATCCTCCTGGTAGGCCGCTGCCCATGCAGCGTACTTTTCAACGATCTGCAAGGGGTTCTCGCGCCAGATCGCGCCATGGGAGGGAGCAATCATCTCGATTCCTGCGCTTTTGGGACATCATCATTATAAAGGCCGACATGAGCATAGACCGGCCAGCAGGCATAGAGCCCTCCGCATTCGCATCTCGGGGCTTTCCCCTGATTCCAGATATTCACGTCGTAGTTCCGCTTTCCGCATTTCAGACAGGCGTTGACCGCAAAGCTCCCCTGTATCTCCGCCACGTTTTTTGAACCGGCAAGGCTGTGCAGGTTATCCAGATTTGTCGTGATGATTCCCTGTACCTTACCTTTTTCCTCCAGCTCCGCCAGCTTCTTATGCGACAGACTGGGACCGCTTTCGAATATGGCATCCAGGAAGGAATGCCTGGCAACCCTGTAGTAGTGCTCCGGCGCCAGCTTCAGCACGGATGTGGAGGCAAACTGCAGTGTCTCCGCCAGATTCAAACCGTGCATGCTGGGAATACCGGATGCAACGGAAATACCCGCTCCGGTAATGACCAATGTGAAATGGCTCTCATCGATCATCTGCTGTAATTGTCTGATCTGTTCATCCATAGGCTTACTGCCTCCTTCAAGACTCGCTCGCGAGTCTTGAGCGCCGGATTCGGGTCTGCTTCAGCAGACAAATTCCTATCCGAATCCGTGCGCATCCTCGCGGAGCGTTTAACTCAGTCGGAGCTTGTACCCCAACTGAGTATAGTTTGTCATAACCCCCACCTACGCTAACGCTTAGAGGTGGGGGATTTCTCCGACTGAGTTAAATATGATCCTCAATCCAGTCCATAAGAATCTCCGCTCCGGTTGCGTAACCTCCCATCTGTGTGTGGCACTGTGCTGTGCTGTCATCATCAAAAAGAATATAATCCTTCGCTTTCACATTGGGGAGCGCATCATAAAGTTCTTTCGCCGCACCATAGGTCATTTCAGCTGTTCCGTCAAGCACCAGAACCTCGCATTCCACCTTATCAAGAATCGGGGTGTTGTCGTATTTCTTTAACTCCTCTACAATCTGCTCCTCCTTCACCCCGTGCTACCAGGCATAATCCTCCAGCATCACCTGCATGAATTTCGGACGCATCGCTTTGGGCATCTTTAAGATCATGGAAAGCCTCTCTCCGATTCCCTTACCCCAGCTGATGTTTCCGGGATCGGCAATGATCAGTTTGATTCTCTTGTCATAAGCTGCAACTCTCGGCATAAGGAAACCGCCAAAAGAAAATCCCATACATGCGATCCTGTCTGTATCTACTCCATCCATTTTTTCTGCATAATCAATCACAGGTCCCATGACGTTTTCCCAGTCCGGGCGGAACTTCATATCCTGCAGCCTGAGAGCATATCCCTGTCCCGGCCCATCATAGGTCAGGCAGTGGATCCCACGTTTTAATGCTGCGTCAAACATCCATCTGGTATCCTCTGCCCAGGTATCCCTGCCGGGAGTCAGTATCAGCAGCGGCGCTTTTTCAGAAGCGATCGGCGATCTGTAGAAATGCCCGGGCAGGTAAGAGTTCTCATAAGGAATTTCGATATACTCTCCCGGATATCCGGACAACGCAAGATATTTCTCATAACATGCAAAACTCTCTTTTGTATATTCCGTCATCTCCGGCTCATATACATCATCCAGATACATCGTCGCTACCCTGTAGTAGGTTGATGCACGCAGATATGCCGTAGAAGCACTGACCTGCTTTCCACCCTCTTCCGACTTCTTTGCCCGTTTTTCAAGATTACCCGCAATCCCTGCCCAGGTTTTGCCCCAGGAATCAGGTTCTTTATCATTCAATCGACTCAGTGCCTCAAGAGCCTCACCTGCATCCGCCATACCAAGATAGCAAAGTCCCATAACATGCTTCATAATTGCATCCGTCATGATTCCATCGGTAAATTTCAGGGACGACCAGTGATCTCCCGAAATGGACTGAATACTCGGTCCCTTAGACATCGGTCCGTTGTTTTTCTTTAAAATACTCATAGCGTTGCCTCCTGTCACATGTTGACTTGTCAAAGCTTATACCCACTTGAAATTTTCTTTTCCTGCACCCAGTTCAAAGTGATATTTCACAAGGCCGGTATCCACACCGCTGAAGATTCCGTTGTCACAGTCGATATGCACGGTACCGCCTTCACCTTTCAAGATGAATGCCTGCTTTGCCAGTGCCGTCGGGGCAAGAAGTGCGGCATCCACGCCTTCTTTGAACCAGTCAGGAACATCGCCAACATAGGAACTGACCGCATCTGCCGTTTTCGTTTTATGCGGTACACCCTGCGTCTGTCCGTAACCCACGGCTATAATACCAACCGGAGTTGCTCCTTCTGATTTCTCAGCCGCACCCTTGCGGTTATAGGTGCCGCCGACCCACCAGGTGTTAAGCCCAAGTGTCTGAGCGTAGAGCATCAGATCTGCACCGCAGTATCCAAGGCGCTCATCCGATCCTTTGGGGCCCGCCATGATGAAGAAATTGTTCACGCCTTTGGCAAGGATCAGCTTGATCACACCCGGTACAGCGCTGCCGTCATTGATCATCAGCTTAATGGAAAGATCATACTGCTCATTGTTCTGCTTTACCCGCTCATTCAGCTTTGCCGCAATATCTGCCGGGATCGCTTTATCGGTATATTTCCGCACCATATGGCGTGCTTTCATTGCCTCTTGCAATGTCATATCTATCCCTCACTTTCTTGTCATGAAGCGATTGATAATAGCTCCTATCCCTTTTGCCGGAGGAACACTGTCAAGGCGCCGCATCGTGTCTTCATCAAATCGGATATCGCCTACCGCAACATTCTGCTCCAGATGACCAATCGATGTAGTCCCCGGAATGATGAGCGCATTTTCGGAGTGCTGCAGAATCCACGCCAGTCCCACCTGAACTGGGGAGAGCCCCATCTCTTTTGCGACAGCCTGTACTGTTTCGTCTTCTGTCACCTTCGCAGAACCGGGCAAACCGCCACCAAGAGGAAAATATGGCACCCATGCAATTCCTTCTTTTTTGCACAGATCCAGTATGCTTTCCTGGCTGCGCGATGTTATATTGTACTGATTCTGGACACAGACGATACCGGCAGGCAATGCGCTCTGCAGTTCTTTCAGGCTGACCGTAGAAAGCCCTATCCCCTCAATCATTCCTTCGTCACGCATTTTAATAAGCTCCGCCATCTGGTCGTCAAAATTCACCTTCTGGCTCGGTTTTAAGGGGAATGTTCCCGGTGCAATCCTGCGGAAATTGACGATTCCCAGATGATCCGTCTTAAGGCTCCTGAGATTATCCTCTATATGCTGCCTAAGTTCCTCCGGCCTCTGTGCGGGTATCATCGGCATAATGCCATTACCGGGCTTTGCGCCGATTTTGGTTACGATTACCGCATCCGGCTCCTTGCCAATTTCATCCGCCAGACATCTGTTGGTGAACCCGTCATCATAAAAATCAGCCGTGTCAAAATGATTCAAGCCAAGCTCGTAGGCTCTGCGGATCACCGCCCTTGCCTTAGCTTCATCCTTCAGTTTCGGCAGCTGCATGGTGCCGTATCCTACACGGGATACCGATTTCTCGCCCATCACATAGGTTCCGCCCGGTCTGTTGTCCTTTGAAAAATTGCTCATATGAGTTTCCTCCTTTGTATTTGCCGTTTATTATTTACCCTGTAAACAATAAGCTTTTATTTTGCAGGCCTTTTTTGGCCTGCAATGGATTTTTTATTCGTTCATCAAATGAAACACCCGCTCCGTCAGTTCAACAAACTTTTTGGAATCTTTCTCTCCCAGTTCTTCAAACACATGGGAAACGATTTTATAGCATTCCTGTAGTTCCTTCATCACATAATCCCTTCCAGAATCTGTAAGCGTCACGATAATGTTCCTGCGATTGTCTTTATCAATTTCCCGGCCAACAAAGCCCTTTTTCTCCAGCGAATTCAATATGGCTGATATGCGTCCCTTTGTGCTCTTCATCGCCTCGCTGATCTCGGTAGGCGTTGATGTACCATTGTTAAACAATAGGATCTTTAGTACAAAAATCTCACCTCTGGATATCCTGGTGATTCTTTCAAATACGCTGAAATTATCGCTTGTCAATATTTTTTCCAGAATAGCTATGGACTCATTCACATATCCGGGAAGGGATTCATCTAATGGTAATTTCACGATTTTTCTCCTTTCCGTAATTACTATTTATATTATACACTATAAACTATTTGCCGTCAATACCCTTTTTTAATTTATTTTGCTGCTGCAATCATAATAAGACTTGCAACTGCTCCAATCACCACAATGTATATATGAATATCTCGCTCCCTACCGCCTGTGATGGTAGTTCGGCTCTCCTTTTGAAATTTGCACCCCTGCCTGTGAAATGCACCCCCTAAAATGGATTTGCACCCCCTTGATTTCAGGCGGCAAGGTTATCGCTGAATTGTATCAAACTCTGCACTTTCGTACACGCGGCCATTGAAGGGCCGGAGGATCTCCACCAGCGTGCGCACGACACAGGACGGCGTGTAGAATTCCCCAGCGTTCTTGCCCTCCTGGGCAGCGAACTGTGCGAGGCAGTATTCGTAGGTGCGGCCCAGAATGTCCTTTTCGTTGCCGTGCTCGATCATCTGTATGTTGGTAAACAGATCGACCACGTCACCCAGACGGCTCTTGTCCAGCTCAGGCCGGGCAAAGTTCTTGGGCAGGATGTCCTTGAGGCGGCGGTTTTCTTTTTCGATGGCCCGCATGGCGTCGTCGATGATCTGCCCGATCTCCGGCGTGTGCGCGGCGGTGGCGATTGTCGACCAGCGCGCGTTCTGCGGCACAAAGAAGATGCCCTCGGAAATATATTCGTCGATGTCCTCCTCGAAGCCGTCTCCTTCGTCCACCAACTGTTGGTAACGCTCCTCGAAGCGGTCAGAGATGTATTTCAGGAAGATCAGGCCAAGGACGATGTTTTTGTATTCCGAAGCGTCCATATTGCCGCGCAGCACGCAAGCAGCGTCCCATATTTGTTTCTCGAAGCCGATGTCGGCGGTTGTCTTGATGTCAGGCATATGTCCTCCAAAGAATCACTTGGATCGTCTGTCGTATCATGCTACACAGGAGGTGCCTGATAGCATGATAACCATATTATAACAGGATGGCGGCTATCAATCAATGTTTCCGTTTGAAAAAGACAATTCGTAATGTATGCCGGGATTCAATCAGGCCACCAGATACCCATCTTCTTTCAGCTGGGAGAGAGCCTTTTTGAAGCCACTCTTTGTTATTTTGAGGGTACCTTCTTCAGTTCTGAGCGCTATTGTCTTGGGGTATTTCTCGGGGTGGCTTTGGAGCTCTGCAAGAAGGCTGCCGCTTTGTCCTGTTCCGGTGGTGCTATGGGGAATAGCGCCTACAAACACCACACGGTAATTGGAATTATATACCAATTTGCTGTAGACAAAGGTCTGCGCCCGCTCATAGTCCAGCATGAATTCGAAACGGTTTACATCGAAGCCGAGTTTTTTTGCGGTCATCCGAAGCTGCTCGATCCCAACTGTCTGCTCGCCGATGACAAGGACTTTCCCATTCTCAAACGTAAACAGAGGCTCCGTATCCGGCGAAAGCAGTGCGTCCCATCCCAGCTTCTCAAGGAGTCCTCGCAAAGTCCCATCAATATTGGCTTTTGAAAAACGATGGGTAACCTCATCCATCAGGTCTTCAAATTCAGCGATATCCAGTGTCAAGGCTCAGCCCTCCTTTCCAGAATCGTAGACATGAGCCATGCGGTCAAGCACTTTTGACATCTTGCGCTGAAGAAGCCTATACTCCGCAACACATGACCTGTACTCGTCAGCAATTTCCTTGATTTTGTGCTGTTCCTCCAGTGGCGGCAGAGGGATAATGAGCCGTTTCAATTGTTCGACGCCAAGGCTGGGAATGGTGGTCCCGACGGTGATCTTCTTCAGAGCCGCAATGCCTTTCTCGCTTTCCAGATAAGCCTTGAGGTAGAACGGATCGATGCGCTTATCCGTGACGGTCAGTATATAGAGATTGCCGTTGGCGAGGATTCTCTGTCCTTCCTTTATCTCAGCGACTGCGACCTTGAAAGGAGTGCCTATCTTGGACAGAATGAGATCATCATCCTTCAAGAGGTACCTTTCCAGCCTCTCATCGATCTCTGTAAGGTAAGGCAGATCCTCATCAATTATACCATTCTGTATGTTTGCAAGCATTAAATACTGCGTATCTGTCCTTGTGGGGGATGCAAGCTCATCAAGAACGGATGCCGATACCTGGGCACCTCTTGTAATGGAGACCAGTGAACCAAGCTCCACACCGTTTTCAACCTCTTCCTCTTGCGGTCCAAGATATAGACCGGGACTGAGGTTGAAGTCATTGGCCTTTATCTCCTCATAGCTCACGCGCCGGCTGATAGCGGTTTCGTGGTCGCATGCCTCAAGGATCTGGGAAATGTGAGCATCAGTGATGACGTTCATTCTGCGCCCTTTTTCGCAGGCTTCGCTCGCATCAACCATCATGACCTCGCCATGTCCATGACTAAGAACGATCATGCAGGTTCCTATAGCCGTGCTTTCATAAATATGCGAAGGGAGAGAGATTATCATCTCGACAATTCCCTGTTCAAGGAACGAGCGGCGGACACGTTTATCAATCGTGTTCCAAGTGCTTCCGTTTGCCATGATGCAGATAGCGCGACCTGGGCCATCCACGCAGTCATATGCCTTCCGATTGAAAACCCAGTCCATGGAACTGAGCTTATCATATCCAGGAAAACGGTCAGCCAGCCTGCGAACGTACTCCTCGCCGACACTTCCGAGGTTTCGGGCTTTCAGGCCAAGCGGGTAATTTGCAAATACAGCGGAAAATCCGCCATTCAAAGATATGCTGTCGAAAGCATTTCCTGTTTGGATCTTTATATCTCCGCCAAGTATGTCTGCGCGCATTTCTGCCACGATAGCAAATTCTGCGTTGATCTCTAATCCGACATAGGATGCGTCAGGCTCAATACCGTAGCACTCTCTGATGAAACCGGCAAGTCCCGTGCCGATGTCCAGGATTTTAGCGCCAGGCTTTGCGTCCATGAGTCGAGCGGCGAGCTTCGCAATGCCGTCGGGGGTGGGAGCACCCCAGCTCCGCACATCAAGCCCGTTGTAGAACAGAAGGACAGCCTTGAATTCATCAGCAGTAAATTTGTACTTCAGTTCCCGGATATTGTCCCAACATTGGCCCAGAGCCTGCCTGATAAACAGTTCGAACTGCTGGTTCTCATCGGCTGTTTCAAAGTACAGATCGATTGTATCAATGCTGATCCTATGATCTTCCAGAGAGCGCATCAGCACATATGACGCTGCCCACACTGCCCTTTCGGGATTACCTGGAATCCTGCATGACGCCGCAATCGAAGATGCAAGCTTATCTGTGTCAAATTCTCTTAGACGTTCGAGCTCGGCATTATTCAGCAAGTTCAGGACCTCCTTGTTTTTGGTTATTGATAACCTTGATGTAGTTATATTATACGGCGTGTGATTCAGTATGTCAATAGGTTTATCAAAAATAATTTTGGTTACAAATAACCAAATCAAGAACAAGTGGTCTACACTTCTAAGGAATTTCAAATTAACATACAAACTGATGATATTGACAATACGCCCATTTGGGCGTATAATGTGAATGAAACGAGGGATGAAAATGGATTTCAATTTTTCCGGATTTCAGACAGTTCATCTGGATAAGAGTAACGGCAGTATCCTGCGTGAGAAGCGCGTGGTGCTTGGCCTGACGCAAAAGCAAGTAGCGGAGCGAGCGAAGATAACCCTGCGGCAGTATCAAAAATTCGAGAGTGGCGAGAGAAACATCATGACCTGCTCATTCCAGATGGCGTGCAGGATCATTGAGGCTCTCGGCATGAATATCTCTGATTTTTACCATAATGAATACATTTTCGGAGAAGAGGTCTACATGGACTCCGAGGGCGTTAAATACAAGAAGACCGGCAGGTTGACCAGCGAAGACGTAGAGTGACATATTTGCGAAAGGGCGGTTGAGGGAAGCAATGCGGATACCGATTGAAAATGTTGAGATGCAGCAGATATCGTTTTTATGGTATCCCTTTGTCCCATTCGGTGTTCCAACCGTCTTCCAAGGACAGGCTGGGTATGGCAAGACAACCATTATCTCAAAGATCGCAGCTGAGTTGAGTCATGGAATATACCCGCCCAGGCTGCGTCATGGCGCGGTCAAGGGAAGAGGGTTCCTGACGGAATGGCAGATAGAGGCCATCGACTACATGCTCAACAACGCGCCTGAGAGGGATGTGGACGACGCTGAAATAGAACCGGTGATGATCAACGGGATGGAGATTGATGGTATAGACGACGAGGATGATGAAGCTGAGATCGCTGAAGTATTGTCCATGGATAGACCGTTCATGCGTCCGGTCGGTGACGCGATCAAAAGCGTTTATATCTCCCGTGAAAACCACTATGGGAACATCATCCGGGCGAAATACGAGCAGTTTGGAGGACGACCTGGTTATCTCAGTGTGGAGGATGAATCGGATGGCTCTTTCACGACCACTGCGGAAAACATCAGAAAGCTGACCGGCGACGCAAAGCTGGTTATTATCGATCCAATCTTTCCTTACATCGAGGGGCGACTCAGCAATAATGACGATGTCGCCCGTGCCATGCACAACTTTGACATTGTAGCCAGGGAAAGCGGCGCTGCGTATATCCTGCTCAACAACCTTACGAAAAGCGGTTCATCTGCTGATATTGATGCTGGGCTTGGAGCGTCCAATCTGAAAAACATCGCGCGGTCCCTATTTAAGATCGACAGGGCAGGTAACATACTGTACCTCGAATCGGTGAAAAACAACCTTGCCCCGGCAAGGGGAAGGATTGGTGTGCTGTTCGACCGGCTTGGTCGTCCCGACTTCATACAGTACGCGCAGCTCGAAGCCGCAGTGAATGATATGGAGCCTGTTGAGGTCAAAGAAGGCCGGGAGTCGGGCAAAGAAATGAAGCGCGCAATAGATTTCCTGGATGAGATACTGGCAAATGGGCCTGTAAACCAGAGTGTGGTCAAGCAAAGAGCTGAAGAGGCTGGTATTTCAACAACGACACTGAATCGCGCGAAGCAGCGATGCGGCAGAAACAGCAAACGCATATCCAAGGGTTTGACAGTATGGCTGTGAGCCCTGTCAGATAGTGAGTTTGTCAAAAGTGAGATTGTCATGAGAAACTGACAAACTCACTTTTGATCTCTATATGGAACGTCCTCCGGAGACACGATCCGGAGAACATCTCTTTACCCGGCTTGTATGATCCTGCTCTCCTCGAGCAGAGTCCAAAAGTCGATATCCAAATCCTCGCCGATGCGTGCAGGCGGTGCCTGTTCGGCGGTTCCAGTGTTCTTCTGTTCGTCGGTCATGTTCGCTCATCCCCTCCAATGACCTTTTTGTGCGTCTCCGGGGAAGAGTATATGAAACACGGGAGCAAAAGTCACACATCTGTAATAACCGAACAAATTATGAAATTTTACTTGAACTTGAGTGTGGATGTCAGTTCCGCATTTTGACGCGTCATGCAGCTGTGCGAGACTAACGTCCGGAAATTCATTTCTAATTTCTTACAATTCATCGGTTTCCATCCGAAAACAGCTTTGTAAGTGCCAATTGACGCATAGCAAACAGACATCTGGGAATCGGTGTGCAAGACTAACTTCCACATGTCGGAATTTACAATTGCATTTTCTGTCCGACTGGAGCCTGCCTGCGCACACCATTCTATTTCAATAATCCAGGAGTCAAATTTACGTCGTCAGGCGCTATGGCCTTATAGTTCATTACGATAAGGAGCCTTTCATCCAGAAGCATCCGAGACAGCTCATACGGACTGTGTCCGTTCAAACTGTCCCTTTTCGTGCTGTTGATATGATTGGCCAACAAATCTATATCCGACTGCTCCAGGTCATCAAAGGAGCTTCCCTTCTTCCTGACATAGCGGATATATTCATGGTTTTTTTCACAGCATCCTTTTTGCCAGAAAGAATAGGGGTCACAGTAGTATACGGTTGTCCTCAGGCTACCGTCGGAAGCGGTCTCAAATTCTTCCCGGCAGGCGAACTCGGCTCCGCCATCTGTAAGGATGATCGCAAACAGCTTCCTGAAAAGCTCTATCCCAAGCTTCTTCTCCAGGAAATCGAAAACACGCCTTACTTCCTCCTGGGCCTGCGATTCAAGGAGAAAAATCAGAGCAAGGTTTGTCTGCCGGAACGTCATGGTCAGAAGCACTTTCCGGCTCGACTTACTTCCCTCAACACAATCCATTTCCACAATGCTGGCGTTGGGTTCCTTCTCGATCCGTTTTCTGAAATCATCATAGTTGTGGCCTTTTCTGTAAGAACGGTCTTTGGAACCGGTCTGCGTTGCCTTTTTACGCTTCTTGTATTTGACCTTTCGGCGCAGGTCTATATTTCTGACATCAAACACACCGGCATCAATGTAGGTATACAACGTTCTGCGG
>CACWZI010000005.1 GCA_902765305.1 uncultured Eubacteriales bacterium | reverse complement strand
GGCTGCAACATTCCGTGCGCGGCTTTTCCTGTTCCCTGTTGACTGTTCCCTGTTCCCTTTGTACTACCCTTTGCTTTTCCACCAACAGCTCGATAAATCAGTATTTGCAAACGGCAGTCATTAACTGAACAGTTCGTATATACAGGGACAGCCCTGAAATGACCGATTCGGTCATTTCAGGGCTGTCCCTGTTCCTTTTGCTTTTCCTCACTGCCCCTGCACGGCGGCAATCTGTGGCGTGGCCCGGTGAAGGATGTCCATAAACTCCTCGCCGGTGATGGTCTCGTGCTCGTACAGGTACTTCGCCAGCGCGTGAAGCTGCTGCCTGTTATCCTGTAAGATTTTGTACGCCTTGTCGTACTGGGTGGCGATCAGCTTGCGGACCACCTCGTCGATGCGGTTGGCCGTGTCGGCGGCGCAGGCCAGCGTGGTGTCGCCGCCCAGGTACTGGTTCGTCAGCTGCTCCATGGCCACCATGCCGAACTCCTCGGACATGCCGTAGCGGGTGATCATCGCCCGGGCCAGGCGGGTGGCCTGCTCGATGTCGTTGGAGGCGCCGGTGGTGATCTGGTTGAATATCAGGGCCTCGGCGGCGCGCCCGCCGGTGAGGGTGGCGATCTTGTTCTCCAGCTCCTCCTTGGTCAGCAGGAAGTGTTCCTTCTCGTCCACCTGCATGGTGTAGCCCAGCGCGCCGGAGGTGCGTGGGATGATGGTGATCTTGTGCACCGGTGCGGATTCGGACTGCTTCGCCGCCACCAGCGCGTGGCCGATCTCGTGATAGGCCACCACCATCTTCTCCTTGTCGCTCATCACCCGGTTCTTCTTCTGGTAGCCGGCGATAATGACCTCCACGCTCTCCTCCATGTCGGCCTGGGTGACCTTCTTGCGGCCGTCCCGCACGGCCCGCAGGGCGGCCTCGTTGACGATGTTGGCCAGCTCCGCGCCGGAAGCGCCGGCGGCGGCCCGGGCCACCGCGGCATAGTCGATGTTGTCCTGGGTCTGCACGTTCTTCGCGTGAACCCGCAGTATGGCCTCGCGGCCCTGCAGGTCCGGCAGCTCCACTGGCACGCGCCGGTCGAAGCGGCCGGGGCGCAGCAATGCCGAGTCGAGGGATTCGGGCCGGTTCGTCGCCGCCAGGATCACCACGCCCTTGCTGCCGTCGAAGCCGTCCATCTCGGTCAGCAGCTGGTTCAGGGTCTGCTCCCGCTCGTCGTTGCCGCCGATGCGCCCGTCGCGCTTGCCGCCGATGGCGTCCACCTCGTCGATGAACACGATGCAGGGGGCCTTCTCATTGGCCTGCTTGAACAGGTCGCGCACCTTGGCCGCGCCCATGCCCACGAACATCTCCACGAACTCCGAGCCGGAGATGGAGAAGAAGGGCACGTCGGCCTCGCCTGCCACGGCCTTCGCCAGCAGCGTCTTGCCCGTGCCGGGAGGGCCCACCAGCAGCGCGCCCTTGGGCATCTTCGCGCCGATCGCCTCGTACTTCTTCGGGTTGTGCAGGAAATCCACGATCTCCCTGAGGATCTCCTTGGCCTCGTCCTCGCCGGCCACGTCGTCGAACTTGATGCCGGTGGTGGACTTTACATACACCTTGGCATTGCTCTTGCCCATGCCGAACATCATGCTGCCCGCGCCGCCGCCGGCCTTCTCCACCAGCTTCTTGCTGAAGTACTGACCCAGGCCGATCATCAGCACCAGCGGCAGTATCCAGGAGATCAGCAGCGACAGTATCGGCGACATCTCCTTGACGATCTGGCTGGAGAATTTCGCGCCGGAATCGTACAGCCGCTGGGTCAGCTGTGGATCGTCCATCAGGCCCGTGTTGTACAGCTTGCCCTCGTTGTCGGAGAAGATGATCTGATTGTTCTCCACCATCACCTTGTCGATCTTCTTCTCCTGGGTCATGCGCATGAATTCGCTGTAGTCCACCTCGGTCACCTGGGGATTGACCAGCAGCGGCATGACCAGGCTGTTGAACAATACGATCGCCAGCAGCGCCAGCGCGTAGTAGAACATCAGAGGCTTTCTCGGCTTCTTGACTTCGTTCACGTCCTCACACTCCTCCCATGAAATTGCACACAGTATACACATCTATTATAAACCCATTGTCAACTAAATGTCAAGGATAGTCAAATATCGCATGCCTCGGGGCGATTTCGCATATACTATTCCCAAAAACGCAAAAAGGAGTTTGGAAATGAATCCATTTGACCTGAAGCCCCGCAAGCTGGAGGACCTGATCATGAACTGGCGTCAGCTGACGCCGCTGCCCTATGACCGCCGGGCGGTGGACCCCTACACCCGCACGCGGGTGATCCTGATGAACGGCACGGAATTCGAGGCGGTCTGGTACGGCCACCAGTTCTCCCGGCACACCGCCGACAACGAGCTGCGCCGCCAGATTGCCCTGCTGCGCCGCCTGGAGCAGCAACAGCAAAAGCTGGTGGCGGCGCTGAAGCCGGCGGACGAGACGATCCTGGAGCACACCCTGGGCTACGAGCAGCTGGCCGTGGACCTGACGGCCATGCTCGCCCAGCGCGAGGACAATCCCTATGTGAAGCAGGCGCTGGACTTCGCCCTGTTGGAGGACTTCGACCACCTTTACCGCTACGCCGACCTGATGGAGTTCGACGACCGGACGCATGCCGAGGCCTTTGTGGGCCGCTACACCGAGATCATGCCCGGCCGGCCCACCATCGCCCACCACCGCCACCCCTTCGATTCGGTGAAGTTCCACATTCAGAACCGAAGCGCCTCCCCCCAGACCCGGCTGTGTACCGCCATCATCACCGCCGCCGAACAGCAGACGATGAACTACTATATGAACGTGGCCGGCTTCTACCCCACCGCCTGGGGACAGAAGCTGTACCGGGAGATCGGCATGGTGGAGGAGCAGCATGTGACCCAGTACGGCTGCCTGATGGACACCGAGCAGACCTGGCTGGAGGGGTGCCTCAACCACCAGTACACCGAGTGCTACCTGTACTGGTCGGCCATGGAAACGGAGACCGACCCGCGCATCAAGGGCGTCTGGGAGATGCTGTTCGAGCAGGAGGTCAGCCACCTCCACGCCGCGGCAGAGCTGCTGGAGACCTACGAGGGCAAGGAGGCCAACCAGGTCATCCCCGACGGCACGTTCCCCGACCCGCTGCTGCTGACCAGCAACATCGAATACGTGCGGCAGGTACTGGGCGGCACCGTTTGCAACACTGCCCTGCGGGAGGACTGGACCAACGTGAACGACCTGAGCCCCAATGCCGACTTCTTCAAGTACCAGGGCATTGTCAACGCCGACGTGAACGACGTGGAAAGCCACGCCATCATCGAGCGCGTCATCCAGCGGGACGGCGAGGATTACCGCTTCGAAACTGCCCCGAACCCGGTGCCCGCGCTGCGGGACCGCAGGGCGGACAATACCGACGTCGGTCGGGTATTGGGCGGTCCCTGCTGATTTTTAGCCGATACAGGCGACGGCATATTGCAATATGCCGCCGCCTGTGCTACACTGTGAGCATCAACATATTACGGAGGCATTCCATGCTTACATTGGAAAGGGCCCGGGAATTGAACGACACGATGGTCACCGAGGAACACCTGCGCATCCACGCGCTGAACGTCTGCTACGCCATGGGCGCGATGGCGAAGCACTTCGGAGAGGATGTTGAACACTGGCAGGCCATCGGCATGCTCCACGACTACGACTACGAAAAACACCCCGACGAGCACCTTCAGCACACCGCCGAGCCGCTGCTGGCCGCGGGCGTTGAACCCGACGAGGTCCGGGCGATACTCAGCCACGGCTACGGCATCTGCACCGACGTGGAACCCATCACGAACCTGGAGAAGTCCCTTTTCACCGTGGACGAGCTGACCGGCATCATCCAGGCCTGCGCCCGCATGCGCCCCAAGGGCATCACGGACCTTGAGATCAAGAGCTTCATGAAGAAGTTCAAGGACAAGAAGTTCGCCGCCAAGTGCGACCGCGCCCTGGTGCTGAAGGGCTGCGAGATGCTGGGCATGGACGTGAAGGACGTGGCCGCCATCTGCATCGACGGCATGCGCGAGCACGCTGAGGAAATCGGGCTGCTGGGCACGGAGGCGTGAGCAAAGGACATTTGGCGGGCAATGCCCGCCATTTCCTTTAAAATCCTGAAAAATTGGAGACGGCGAAAAAATAATCGCCCGAACCGGTTGACATCCACCTGAATTTCTGTTATAATACATCTCGCTGGTTTGGTTCAGGAGAGATGGCCGAGTGGTTTAAGGCGCTGGTCTTGAAAACCAGTGATGCCGAAAGGCACCGGGGGTTCGAATCCCTCTCTCTCCGCCAATTCAATAGCCGTGGAGAAGTACCCAAGAGGCCGAAGGGGCTCCCCTGCTAAGGGAGTAGGGTGGGATAACTGCCGCGAGGGTTCAAATCCCTCCTTCTCCGCCAAACAGAGCCAGATAAGCGCGTTTTATCTGGCTCTGTTCTTTATTCTGTGATTGCGAAGGCACAGATTTGAACATGGTGAAGCATTATTTTTAACATATCATGTAAAAAAACGCAAGCCTTCTTTCACTTAAAACTGCCCTACTGTGTAATGGGTATGGTATGGTGGAAACCACCTTCTGTCACTTCGCGTTTAAAAGTATCGTATCATTTGCACAAGTGTTTCGCCATTGCTGTCCACCCGGCTGTTAAATGCCCGGAATCCATTCTCCTCATAAAAGCGAATAAGTCCCAGGCTTTCCTGGCACTCCAAATATGCAACCTTTCCACCGAACACCAACTGAACTTCCTGTATCCTGTCACAAGCCATTTTGAGCAGCTCATCGCCGGTAATCAGAGAATCGTAATTCTCTGTATAATTCTTCCCCAGCTGTGCAATCAACGGTGCGGTGACAATGTTCATTCGGGTTTCTTCAATATGCGTTGCGAATTTACTGATCCTCTGTTTGAGCCGTTTGCTTAGTTTATTCTTATCTGGAATAAAAAGGGTTTTGTTGGATAATGCAAAATAGCCCACCAGCACAGGCTTTCCTCTGTAACTGGCGAAAACAAGGTGGGTTTTCGCCAATCCCTGCCTCGAGAAGACCAAAGCCTTGTTATGAAGAAAATCTTCGATGTCATTGTTTCTCGGACAAGAATAGCTGGAGAGGATAGCATTAAGGCCATCCTCTCCCAGGGATTCCAGTAAACTGTCAATCGTTATGAGCCTGAATCCCATCATGGTGCTCTACCCCAAACATTTTGCGTATGGTATCTTCATCCTCGACAATATCAACGGATCGGGAGTATGCGACTTCCTTTGCAGGTGTCTCTTTTGACCTTTCGAGCGCATCGACTAATCGCTGTATACTGCGCTTATCCTTCACCAATATATTCTGGTAGACGCTACTCGTAGCCATAAAATCACCTCTCTTCCCCGTTATTATAGGATGGTTCGCTCGGAGATGTCAATACGCGCTTGTCATAATTCCAAAAATGTTAAACTGCGACAAAGAAAGCACTTATGTCAGAATGGACGAGCGATGACCAGCACTTATCACCGCTTCCTCAACGTAAACGTAAACTCCGACCCCACTCCCACCTCGCTCTTGACGGCGATGTCGCCGCCCATCAACTGGGTCAGGAGCTTGGCAATGGACAGGCCCAGGCCGGTGCCCTCGGTGCCCATGCGGGACTTGTCCACCTTGTAGAAGCGCTCGAAGATCAGCGGCAGGTCCTTGGGCTCGATGCCGCAGCCGGTGTCCCGGACGCCGACGAGGACTTCTTCCCCGCCGTCCCTCGCGAACACCGTCACGCTGCCGCCCCGGGGCGTAAAGCTCAGGGCGTTGTCGATCAGTATCACCAGCACCTGGGTGATCCTGTCCTCGTTGCCCAGGCAGGCCAGCTTCGTGCCGTCCGTCGAAACCGAAAGCTCGACCCCCGCCTCCTCGGCGAGGGGCTTCATGCCGCGGGCCGCAGCCTCCAGTATGCCGGGCAGCTCCAGCGGCTCCAGCTCCACCTGGACCCGGCCGTCCTGCAGGCGGGACATATCCAGCATCTCGCCCACCAGCTTCTCCAAGCGCATGGTCTCCTTCCAGATGATGCGATAGCACTCCAGACGCTCCTCCTCGGTGTCGTAGCAGCCGTCGATCAACGGCTCCACCATGCCCCGGATGCCGGTCAGCGGTGTGCGCAGCTCGTGGGAGACGTTGGCCACGTATTCCCGGCGCAGCTGCTCCACCCGCTGGGCCTCCGAGACGTCGCGCATCAGGCAGACCACGCCCGTGATCGCGCCGGTGTCGTCCCGTCGGGCGGTGACAGTGGCCTGGATCACACGGTGGGAGGGATTTTCCCATTCCATGGTCTCTGCCTCGCCGCTTTCCATGCAGCGCCTGAGCATCGCCACCAGGGAATCAAACCGCGGCGCGCCGTCCAGCAGCCGCGAGGCGTCGTCCAGCTCAGCCAGCTCCAGGAACGCGCTGTTCGCGTGGTTGATGTGCCACTGGTTGTCAATGGAAAAAAGGCCTTCGCTCATGCCGGAGATGATCATGCCCAGGCGGTCGCGCTCCCTGCGCAGGTTGCCGATGACCTCCAGAAGCCTTCCGGACATGCTGTTCAGCGCATGCCCAAGCTCGCCGATCTCGTCGGCGGGAAGCTGGGTTATCTTTTCGGCGTACACGCCGTTTTCCATGCGCCGGGCCGCGAGGGTGATGCGCTTGATGGGGCTTACCAGCATCTTCGACAGCTGCATCGCCAGGATCACCGAGAGCAGCAGGGAGATGCTCACCACGAACACCAGCATGTAGCCCACCATCCTGGACAGGCTGCTCAGCTCCGTCACCGGCTGGGCCAGTATCACGCCGCTGCGCACCACGCCTTCCTCGTCCAGTATCGGCGCGCCGGCGAATATGATCTTCTCCTGGGCAAATTCAAAGTGGCGCATGGCGGATACCTTCTCCCCCGCCAGCACCCGCGCCACGAATTCCCGGTCGATGGTATCCTTGACGTCCACCCACTGGACGTTGTTCTCATACTCCTCCTCTTCTTGCGCCTTCCTGGGATTCGGGGCGTCCACATCGTCCAGGCGCTGGTGGGGCTTGATCGCGCTGTCCTTTGGCGCGTCGTCCTCCGGCCCGGGGCGATACCAGCTCATGCGGATCGCTTCGGTATCGGCGTCCAAAAAGAAGACCTGCGCGTCCGTGAGATAGGCGTAGGTGCGCACGGTGCGCCAGCTGGGCACATATTCCCCCTCCGGCATCTGTCGGCTGCTCTCGGCGATGCGCTCGGCCTTCTCCAGCAGGTCCTTCATCCGCGTTTCCTTCATGTACTGCGCGGTGAGCACAAAGCTGAGCAGGCTGGCCAGCACGATGATCACCACGCAGAGCACCAGGTGGCTGATCAGCATCTTCGTGCCAATGCTGAGGGGACGCTCGTATCTTCCCTTTGTCATGGGCTAATTCTGCTTTCCGTCGATCACTTCAAAGCGATAGCCGATGCCCCACACGGTCCGGATGTCCCAGTCGTTGTCGGGATTGCACAGCTTGGCGCGTATGCGCTTGATGTGGCTGTCCACCGCCCGGGTATCCCCCAGGAAGTCGTAGCCCCATATGCTCTGCAGCAGATGCTCCCGACTGAACACCATGCCCGGGTTGCTGGCCAGCGTCCATAGGATCTCCGTCTCCTTGGGGGTACAGGGCACCTGCTGGCCGTTCAGCTTGACGGTGAAGGCGTTCATGTCGATATCCAGGTTGCCCACCACCAGATGGGCCGACTTGTCCTCCGGGTTCAGCTCGTGCATGCGACGCAGCACTGCCTTCACCCGCGCCAGCACCTCCCTGGGGCTGAAGGGCTTGGTGATGTAGTCGTCCGCGCCCATCTCAAGGCCCAGCAGCTTGTCGAATTCCTCGCCCTTCGCCGTGAGCATGATGATGGGAATATTGGTCTCCTTGCGAATTTCCCGGCACAGCATCAGCCCGTCCATGCCGGGCATCATGATGTCCAGTATGACGATGTCCGGCCGCGTCCGCCTGACCTGCTCCAGGGCCTGTATGCCGTCATAGGTGGAGATCATCTGATAACCCTCGCGACGGAAATAGGCGTTCAACGACTGATGTACATTTGTATCATCATCGGCAACCAATATCTTGTAGCCGCTGCGAATCTCTTCCATATGCAAACCTCCTTCGGAACCGTTATGAATTTACCAAAGAAATTTGTCAAAACTGTGTCCAATCAGTCGACAGGAAAAGAAATATAGGGTTATATCCCAGTGAGCGTGTGCATATCATTATTTTGTCAGCAAAAACATCCACTTTTGATTATAACACAGCGTGCGCAAAACGGCAATGCACCTGCGCCGACAAAAATTGCCGCGAAAGCAACTCGCGCCGCCAGTCAATAATAGGCGTGCCGGAACGCGATGAAAACGGAGGCGACGCACATGCGAAAGCTGCGTTCCCTGACGGGGATGAGCGTGATCTGCGGCAGCCACAGGATCGGCCGGGTTTTACAGGCCGAGCTGACCGGGGATCTCAAGCAGCTGTCAGGCATATGGGTCGGCGCCGGGCTGCTGGGCACGCGGTTCATACCGTCGGAAAGCCTTGAAATGCTGGGCGATGTGGCCGTCATGGCCGAGGACAGCGGCAAGCGCCGGCCCATGCGGTCAAAGCCATTGCTGAAGCGGGCCGTGTCTACCGACGGGCGCAGGATGGGGGCCATCACCGGCGCGGAAATCGACGAGCTGAGCTTCGCCGTCCGCGCCCTGGAGCTCTCCTCCGGCCTCTGGGAGGATCTGTCCCACCGGCGGCAGCGCGTCACGCGCTACACCGTGAATCCGGACAACGGCGAGGTCGTGATCGATCTCCCGGAAGCAACGAGGGAGGAGGGAGCGCATGAAGGGTGGATTGATGAAGGGCCTGATCACAGGCATGCTGATCGGCGGATCGGCGGCGACGGTGTTCGGCATCATGAACTGGCAGACGGAGAAGCGTTGGAACCAGAAGGCCCGCCAGACGGGCAGCTGGATCTCTGACAAGGCTGACGACCTCGCGCGAAAGCTGTAGCCGGACGACAGTAAACATCGGGAGGGGATTTCCATGCAGCTGAGGCTTGAGCCGCCCACCCGGCGGCAGCTGCTCACCGGCGGCGTCGTTCTTGCGATCGCGGGGCTATGCTTTGCGCTTCGCGGGCTGCTGTTGCAGGTGGGCGGGTTGACGCTGGGCGCGGCCATGCTGTGCTTCACGGTGATACCCATCGCCCGCCTCTACGAAAACAAGCTCCCCCGCCCCGCGTCGGCACTGGCGGCATTGCTGTCCGTCGGCGCGGCGGTGGGCGGACTGCTGTGGCTGTTGCTGCCCCCGGTAGTTGGGCAGCTAACGGCGCTTATGCAGGCGCTGCCGGACTCCGTCCAGCGCATCGCCGACTGGATGGGGGTTCTGCGCCAATGGCTCCAGGCACGCATGCCCGCCCTCGCCCTGCCGGAGTTGGATGCCTCCGGCCTGCTCAGTCAGCTCTCGGGGCTCGCGGGAAGCACGATCAGCCTGGCGGTCAATCTGGCGGACGGCATCGGACAGGTTTCGATGGCTGCGGTACTGGCCTTTTTCTTCCTGTGTGACCGGGACCGACTGCTGCTGCGTCTGGAGCTGCTGCTGCCCCAGGCAGGCCGACCCACCGCCGTGCGCATGGGAAACGCGGTCTGCCGGGAGCTGCGACTGTACCTGCAGGGGCAGCTGCTGGTGGCCGGGGCGGTGTCTCTGCTGTCCGTAGCGGCGATGAGCCTCGTGGGCCTGGAAAATGCGCTGGCGCTGGGGCTGATCATCGGCATACTCAACATGATCCCCTACTTCGGGCCGTTTATCGGCGGCGCGCCGGCGGTGTTCATCGCGCTGTCAGACAGCTGGCAGCGCGCGGCGCTGACGCTTTTGGCGCTGATCGTCGTGCAGCAGCTGGACGGGTCCTGGATCTCTCCGCGCATCATGGGCAGCCTCACGGGCTTTTCCCCGGCAGCGGTGCTGGTGGGCATCTTTGCCGGGGCACGGCTGGGCGGCGTCGTGGGCATGCTCCTGGCGCTGCCCGTGATGATGTCCCTTCGAACGGTATTTAGAATTTTTGTTCAAAAATATGAAAACATTTGATCTTTTCGGCATTATGTGTTATAATGGATTTGAGTGTGAATTGTCGCGCTCGAAAGGCGGTGCACTATGAACAGCAGAATGGATGAAACCAGGCACTTTCGCATTCCCGCGGACGCGCCGGAATCGGCGGCTGAGATCATCGAGGTGGTCTATCAGGCGCTGAAGGCCAAGGGCCACGATCCGATCATGCAGATGGTGGGCTATATCATCTCCGGAGACCCCACCTACATAACCAGCTACAACAACGCCCGTTCCCTGATCCGCAGGCTGGAGAGGGACGAGCTGTTGGAGGAGTTTGTGCGCTTCTATATCAATGAGCATGACAAGGATTGATCATCCGTAGCTGACAGCATCGCATCCGGACGTCGACAGGGCTGGGAATATGCTTATTTCCAGCCCTGCGGCATACTCCCGGCATTGAAAATGAAAGGAACAACCGAACCATGCAGACGCGCGCGCTGGGGCGCAGCGCCCTGACGGTCTCCCGGCTGTGCTATGGCACGCTGACCATGTCGCCGCTGCAATGCAACCTGTCGCCCCGGGAGGGCGCCGACCTTCTGGTCTACGCCTACGAACGGGGCGTGCGCTTCCTCGACACCGCCGACCTCTACGGCACCTATCCCCACATCCGCCTGGCGCTGAAGGACGCGCCGGACTATGTGATCAGCACCAAGGCCTACTGCTACGACCGCCAGACGGCCCGGGCCGCGCTGGAGCGGGCCTTCAAAGGGGTGGGACGGGATTACATCGACCTGTTCATGCTCCACGAGCAGGAATCGCTCTACACGCTTCGGGGCCACGAGGAGGCCCTCGTCTACCTGGCGGAGCAGCGTGACAGGGGCCACATCGGCGCAGTGGGCGTCAGCACCCACTTCTGCGCCTGCGTCAGGGCCGCGCCGCGCTTTGACATGATCGACGTCATCCACCCGCTGATCAACGTGGGGGGCATCGGCATACAGGACGGCACCCGCCAGGACATGGAAGCCGCCATCGCCGCCGCCCGCGCCCGGGGCATCGGCATATTCGCCATGAAGCCGCTGGGCGGCGGGCACCTGATCCAGAATAGCGGCGAAGCGCTTAAATACGCGGTGGAAAGCCCGCTGCTGGACGCCGTGGCCCTGGGCATGCAGACCCGGCAGGAGATCGACGCCAACGTGGCCTTCTTCGACGGCGTCGAGGATGTCTCCGATCGGCTGGAGGCCTTGCGCCACAGGCAGCGGCGCATGATGGTGCACGACTGGTGCGAGGGCTGCGGCCGCTGCGCCGCCCGGTGCCGGCAGCACGCCATCACGATCGTCGACGGGCATGCCGTCGTAGACCAGGAAAAGTGCGTGTTCTGCGGCTACTGCGCCAGGGAATGCCCCCAGTTTTGCATAAAGGTGGTGTAATGCCATGCGGGTGATCTGCCTGGACATCGGCGACAAGCGCACGGGCGTGGCCGTCACCGACCCGCTGAACCTGACGGCCCAGGCGGTGGAGACCATCTGGACCAAGGGCTTTGAGAAGGATGCCGACCGCGTTCTGGAACTGTGCCGGCAGTACGAAACCGACCGTGTTCTGTGCGGTTTGCCCCTGAACATGGACGGCAGCGCCGGCATTCAGGCGCAGCACGCACGGGCCTTCGCCCAATACCTGGAAGGCAAGGGATTACAGATTCGCTTTCAGGACGAGCGTCTGACCACCAAACAGGCCCGAAGCGTGCTGCTGGAGGCCGAGGTGCGCCGGTCAAAGCGCAAGGCCTATATCGACCAGCTGGCCGCCACCTACATCCTGCAGAGCTTCATGGATGCCGGCGGCTGGCGCGAAGAGGAACGGAACAAAATCTATCTAAAAGGAGTATGGCATATGAGCGAGAACATGAACCGTGATCTGGATATGGAACAGGAAAACGTCGTCGAGCTTGTGGACGAGGACGGCAACGCCGTGCGCTTCGAGCACCTGATGACGCTGGAGCACGAGGGCAAGCCCTACATCTGCCTGGTGCCGCTGGACCCGATGGAGGATGTCAGCGAGGACGAGCTGGTGATCCTGCGCATCGAGACCGACGACGAGGGCAACGACGTCTACGCCACCGTGGACGACGAGGCCGAGCTGGACGCGGTATTCGAAAAGTACCTGGAGATCGCCGAGGCGGACGAAGGGGAATAAAAACCCATTGAACGCCCCCTATGATTTGCGATATTCGCAACTCAGAGGGGGCGTTTTATTGATAATTGTGAGCGGCGTCTGTAAGCCGAGTTCTGTATTGGACGATCATCTGTCTGGGCCTGCAGTTGCCAGCAGGCTCAAGCGATTACCCGGAAGCGCGACGGGCCGCCGCCGGTCGGAACCCCGAGGGATTGCCGCCCATGCTTCCCTATCAATCTTGCACCAGGTGGGGTTTACAGCGCGGACAAGTCGCCAAGCCGCGGGTGAGCTCTTACCTCGCCTTTCCATCCTTGCGTCCCCGAAGGGCGGACCTGTCAGAGGGCAAGCCCGTTTTTACGCGGTATATCTCTGTTGCACTTTCCTTGAAGTCGCCTTCACCGGCAGTTAACCGGCACCCTGCCCTGTGGTGCTCGGACTTTCCTCATGCGCCGTGGCGCATGCGATCGTCTGGCGCCCTCACAATTATAAGCCGATTTGATGGGAATTTATTCCCCGGTGTCGTAGAGTATGCGACCGCAGTTGTCGCACTCCACGATCCTGTCGCCGCTGCGGATGTCCAGAAGCGTTGCGCTGGGCAGCGACATGAAGCAGCCGCTGCACTGGTTGTTGATGAGCTTTGCCATCGGCGGCGTGCAGTGCTGCTTGATGCTGCGGTACTTGGCCAGCAGCTTCGGATCCACCTTCTTGGCCTCCTGCTCCGTCTTCGCCCGCATGGTCTGCAGCTTGGCGGTGTCCTCCTTGAATTCCTTGTCGTAGGCCACCTTCAGCTGGTCGAACTCCAGCTTGGTCTTGGCCGCGCGCACGCGGATCTCCTTCTGCTGGCGGTCCTTGGTGTCCGCGTCCTTGCGCATCTTGGAGAGCTCCTGCTCGTAGCGGGAAAGGGTATCCAGCAGCTTGCGCACCGCCTCGGACTGCTTCTGCACGTCCTCGGGGGTCTTAGGCGGGTTGTTCTCCAGCTCCTCGGAGAGCGACGCCAATACCTTCTCCAGCCGTTCGGCTTCATCCTGCACGGCCTCGAGCCTGTCCTGCATGACGGCCACGTCGTTCTCAAGCTTCTTCATGTTCGCCTGCTGATCCCTCAGGAAATCGCGCTGCTTCAGCAGCTTCTGGCGATTGGCCGACTGGCGCATTTTCGCCTCGAAGCCGTCGGCCTCCATATCCACCTGCATGAATTGCCACAGGGTATCCAACTGCATACCAATTCCCTCCATTTATCAGAAAAACACTTCGGATTCGCTCTGTAGGACACATATACCATATTGTACCGCATCGGCGGCGTTTTGTAAACCTCTGCAAAGTAATGAAATTGCGGGATATTCTGTTGCGGCATGCCCCGCCTCGACGACGCAGAGCCCGTTGTCCGCCGCGTCCAGTCCCTTGTGATAGGCCATCTCCCCGGTCAGGTAGGCGTCTGCGCCGGCTTCGATCGCCTGGGACGCATAATCCTCGCCCGCGCCACCCAGCACCGCGACGCGCCGTATTTTCCTTTCCGCGTCGCCGTAGCAGCGCACAGGTCCGCGCAGCGCGGCTTCAGCTTTTTTACAAAACATACCGAAGTCGGTCTCTTTGATCTCTCCCAGGCGCATGCCGTTTTCAAGCGCGGTCACGTTTCCAAGCCCCAAGGCCGACGCCAGGGCGTCATTTACCCCGGGCGAGGCGTTGTCAAAATTGGTGTGGGCGGCGATCATGGCGATTTCCGCGCGCACCAGCGCGCATAGCAGACGCCCCTCGGCGTCGGTCTCCCTCAGGTTCTTGCGGCCCCGGAACAATATGGGATGGTGGGTCACGATCAGCTGGCAGCCCCTGCGCCGCGCCTCTTCGACCACATCCAGCCGCAGATCCAGGGCGCACAGCACCCGCTCCACCAGTCTCTCTGGTTTCCCGGCCAGCAGGCCCACATTATCCCATTCCTCTGCCAGCTCAAAGGGCGCAATGCCGTTCACCAGCGCCAGCACCTGCGCTACCGTTGCAGACATGTCCAGACCTCCTCCCAAATCGCGATCTCCCGCTCCAATGGCGCCTGCTGCGAATCATCCTCTGAAGCCAGCGCACCGGCCAGGGCCTTCCTTGCCACCCTCAGCCGAAACGCGGCGTAGGGCTCGAGGGCTCGGGGCATGCGCTCCAGCAGCACCGGCCCGACGGTCAGCTGTTTTGGACTGTAGTCTGCTTTCCCAGGCTCTGCCTGTATGACGACGTAGCATCGGCGCCCGTCCTGCACCACCTGCTCGTCGGTCACGGCGTAATCCAGAGCGCACAGCGTCCGGCGAAGCTGGGGTGCGGCCACGTTGGGCTGGAGCACCAGCCGGACCCTGCCCAGCTTTTCCCGTCCATTTTCCAGAATCTGCGCGATGGTGGCCCCGCCCATGCCCGCAATGACGATGACGTCGGGCGTGCCCTCCAGCGCCAGCAGGCCGTCCCCTACGGAAAACCGAACCCGGTCTGCCATATCCAGATTGTCCATCAGCGCCCGCGCCTTATCGAGGGAGGGCCCGGAGATATCCGTCATCTGCAGGGCTTTGCACTGCCCCGTTTGGAGCAAAAACGCGCCGAGCCTGCCGTGGTCGCAGCCGATGTCGGCGCAGCATGCGCAGGAGCCGACCATTCGGGCGATCATCGACAGGCGCGGATCGAGTGCAATTTCTCCTCTGCGGCCCATCAGTCGATGGAATCCTTCAGCTTCCGGGAGCGGCTGGGATGGCGCAGCTTGCGCAGGGCCTTCGCTTCGATCTGGCGAATGCGCTCGCGGGTGACCTTGAATTCCTTGCCCACCTCTTCAAGCGTGCGGGCCCTTCCGTCCTCCAGGCCAAAGCGCAGCTTCAGCACCATCTCCTCCCTGGGGGTCAGGGTGGACAGCACGCTCATCAGCTGCTCCTTGAGCATCGTGAAAGCGGCGGCCTCCGCCGGAGCGGGGGCGTCGTCGTCGGGGATGAAGTCGCCCAGGTGGCTGTCCTCCTCCTCGCCGATGGGGGTCTCCAGCGACACGGGCTCCTGGGCGATCTTGATGATCTCCCGCACCTTGTCCTCGGGAATGCCCATCTCGGCGGCGATCTCCTCGGGCAGCGGCTCGCGGCCGTACTCCTGAAGCAGCTGGCGCGATACGCGGATCAGCTTGTTGATGGTCTCGACCATGTGCACCGGGATGCGGATCGTGCGGGCCTGGTCCGCGATGGCGCGTGTGATGGCCTGGCGGATCCACCAGGTGGCGTAGGTGGAGAACTTGTAGCCCTTTCGATAGTCAAACTTCTCCACTGCCTTGATCAGGCCCAGGTTACCCTCCTGGATCAGATCCAGGAACAGCATGCCGCGGCCCACATAGCGCTTGGCGATGGAAACCACAAGGCGCAGGTTGGATTCACAAAGGCGATGCTTGGCTTCCTCGTCGCCTTCCTCCATGCGCTTGGCCAGCTCGATCTCCTCGTCCGCCGTCAACAGCGGCACCTTGCCGATCTCCTTCAGGTACATGCGCACCGGATCGTCGATGGATATGCCCTCGGGCACGGAGATATCGATCTCCTCCTCCTCGGTCTCGGCGATCAGCTCGGCCTCGGGGATGGCGTCTTCCTTGATAACCTCTATGTTCAGGCCGGACAGCGTGTCCAGTATGCGATCAAACTGCTCGGGGCTGAGCTCCACGTCCCCCAGCAGCTCGACGATTTCCTTATAGGTCAGTACACCCTTCGACTTTCCGGTCTCAATCAGCTCACGCACCCGCGTAGCCATTACTTCCTGATTTTCAGTCGTCTTACTCAATCCGGGCCACTCCTTTCGACCGGTCAATCCTCGTTATCCTTCATGGACGCCATTATTCGACGGAGCATCTCGACCTTCTGTTCCTCAGATGCCGAGTTGATCTGCTGTTTGATCTGCTCTGAACGCTGGCTGTCCCTGTCTTTCTGTATCGTGCGCAGGCACTCCTCCGCCTCCTCCAGGGCTTTTTCACGCTCCTCGGGAAGGGGGGTATAATTGATGGCCTGCATGATTTTCTGCCGCGCAGCCTCTTCTCCAATGGACTCCACATAAGTGCCGGCAGGCTTGCCCTCGAGCAGCCATTCCACCAGAGCGCGGTGGGTCTCGTCGGTAAAATCCCCGGGTTTCAGCAATTTCCCGGGAATCAGGCCTGCGGCGAGCATCGAAATCAGCTCCTGTTCCGCCCTCTCGACGCCCGAAGCCACGCGCTCGGCAGTTGGACGCCGCCGTGCCGGCTGTTGGGCCGGCGCCTGGGCGGTCGCGCCGATCTGGCGCAGCAGTATCTCCCGGTCATACCCGGTCTCGTTCACCAGCCTGCGCAGGTGGTTTTCCATGTCGATGGGGCTCTTTACATTTTTCAGGATCGCGCAGCAGCGCAGCGCATACTGCGTCATGCCCTCCTGCTCGGCAAGGTTCAGGCCATCCCTTGCCCGGATCATGCGATAGCTCGTCGAATCGTGCCGGGGCAGCGCCTCGAAGCCGCTGAGCCCATTGGCCTTGATAAAATCGTCCGGGTCCATGCCGGCGGGATAGTCGATCACCCGCGCGGGTATTTCCTGATGGTCCAGAATATCCAGGGCGCGCAGCGCGGCCTTCTGGCCGGCGGCGTCACCGTCGTAGCTGATCCACACCTCGGGCGCGTAACGCTTCATCAGTCGCGCCTGCTCCTCGGTCAGCGCCGTGCCCAGTGTGGCCACCACGCCCTGCACGCCGTATTTGCGGAGGGAGACGGTATCCATGTACCCTTCCACCAATACCAGATGACCCACCGAGCGCTCCTTCTTCACGAAGTTCAGCCCGTAGAGCCCAAGGCGCTTGTTGAAGATCGGCGTCTCCGCCGTATTCAGGTATTTGGGCTGGGCGTCGCCCATGGCACGCCCGCCAAACCCCAGCACGCGGCCCTGGGCGTTGATGATGGGAAACATCACCCGCCCCCTGAACATGTCAAAGCAGCGGTTCTCCCGGCGCACCACAAGCCCCGCCTTTTCCAGCAGCGCCGACTCGAAGCCCTGGGCTTCCAGATGACTTAAAAGGCCGTCCCAGCCCTTGGGAGAGGCTCCCAGGCCGAAGCGGCGGATGTCCGAATCGTTTAATCCACGGCCGTAGAGGTAGTTCAGCGCCGCAGCGCCCTCCTCCGTCCAAAGCAGGTCGTGGTAATATCGGGCTGCCACCCGGTTGGCCTCGTACATGCGCTCGCGCTCGTCGCGGTTTGCGGGGGCCTCGCCGGGCTGTGAGCTTCGCTCGGGAAGCTCCATGTGGGCACGGTCCGCCAACAGGCGCACCGCATCCATGAAATCCATCCGCTCCAAATCCATGACGAAATTGATCACCGTGCCGCCCTTGTGGCAGCCGAAGCAGTAGTACAGCTGTGCTTCGCTGTCCACGCTGAACGACGGCGTCTTTTCGTTGTGGAACGGACAGCATCCCCAAAACCTGCGGCCCTTTTGCTTGAGGGGGACGTACTCGGAAACCACTTCCTCCAGGCTGACGCGGGACCTCAGTTCCTCCAGCCAGGCATCCGACAACCTTCCGCTCATAACACGCCCCTCAGGATGATGATACAATATTGGCCAAGCGCTTTTGAAGATGACAGTAAATATTAATTCGCCAGCAAATCCGGTTTTCCTGCCTGTGCTACCGATATTAATATATACAACATCTGTACGAAAAAACCCTTTATTTCATGTATTTTTAATATACAGCCATTTTTTGTTTTTCATGCGACGCACCTGCGCCCTCGGCCTGCATAGTATACAGCGAAAGCGCCTGATATCGACCATCGGAAACAGGCACGGCGCTTTCGCTTTCTTTTTTGATTTGACACTCGGAGGTTATCGCATGGGAATCATTGTTTCCAAATTTGGCGGCAGCTCCACCGCCAGCGCAAGTCACCTGAAGCGCATCGAGCGCCTCGTGCGCGCCTCTGCCGCCCGGCGTTGCGTGGTGCTGTCTGCGCCGGGGATCGACGGGGACCACCCTGAGAAGGTGACGGCGATGCTGGAGCGCTGCTGGGATCTGCGCAAATGCCCTGCCGCCTGCGAAAGCGCGGTCTCGGCGGTGGTCCGTCGCTTTGACGACATCTGCCGCGGGCTGGATATCCCCGACATGACGCAACTGGCGCACCGGACGATCGACCGGGCGTTATCCGTTTCATTGCCCCACACGCTCAGCCGCGGCGAATACCTGTGCGCGCTGGTGTTCGCCCGTTACACCGGGCTGCCCATGGTGGACGCCGCCGATCTCATCGCCTTTGGAAGCGACGGCGCGCTGGGTGAGGATGCCACGCATCGAAACATCCGGCGTCTGAAGGATATCGAAGGTCCCGTGATCGTACCGGGCTTTTACGGTGCCGACCCTGTGGGCCGCATCCGCATACTGCCACGAAACGGCTCGGACATCAGCGGAGCCCTGATCGCCGCGGGTCTGGACGCGGACCTGTATGAAAACTGGAGCGACGTGCCCGGCCTGATGACCGCCGACCCCGCCATCGTACCAAACGCCAGGCTCATCCCCCACATCGGCTACCGCCAGATGCGGGCGCTGGCCCGGGCCGGGGCGCAGGTACTCCACCCCGCCTGTCTCGACCCGGTGGCCATGGCGGGCATTCCCACCCGACTGCGGGATACCGCTCACCCGGACAGCTTCGGCACGCTGATCGACGAGCGCTGCGAGCGCATGATCCCCTGCGTCGCAGGCCAGCCGGACGCCTACCTGCCCGACGGACGCCCTGCGGCGAAGGTCACGGTGTTCGGCTTACCCGGTGATCAGGTCCTCGACGCGGCTGCAACGCTTGCGCCGCTGGGCAGCATTGCCGGCAAAGATCAGACCGTAATCTATTTTGATCAAAAGCAGTACAAAGAAGCGCTGTGCCATCTGCACAGGGAATTGATTGAAGCGCGTTTGCACAAGTGATTTATTCGATAAATACTGATTTGTCGCGCTGCGACAAATCAGTATTTACCACTACATTCCACCCACAAACAACCACCCCGCCAATCCTCATCGACCGGCGGGGTGCCTCAATTGTGTCGCTTACCTCAAGCTCTCCATCTCCGCGATGCGGGCTTTGAGCTTGTCCAGCAGCTTCTTGTTGGTCTCCAGCTTCTCCTTCTCGGCTTCCACCAGGTGGGCGGGCGCCTTGCTGACGAAGCCGGGGTTGCCCAGCATCTTCGTGGCCCGGACGATCTCTCTCTCCAGGCCCTTCAGGTCCTTCGCCAGGCGCTTCAGCTCCTTCTCCACGTCCACCAGCTCGCCCAGGGGGATGAACAGCTCGCAGGGCTCGGTCACCACGGAGGCGGACTTCTCCGGGTTGGCCGCGCCGGCGTCGATCAGCTCGATGCCGCTGGCGCTGGCCAGGCGCTTGAAGTAGCCCTCTGCGCTCGCCAGCGCGTCCCTCCAGCCGTCGTGGGGCTTGAGGATCAGCGTGGCCCTGCGGCCGAGCTGCACGTTCATCTCGGCGCGCAGGTTGCGCACGGCGCGAATGACCTCCATCACGCCCTCCATGCGCGCGGCCTCCTCCGTGAAGTCGTATTCCGGCTTCACCTCGGGCCAGCTGGCGCTGATCAGCATGCCTTCGACATTGGGCAGGTAGCTGTACACCTCCTCGGTGATGAAGGGCATGTAGGGGTGCAGCAGCTTAAGCATGCCGGTGAGCACGTAGAGCAGCACCTCCTGGGTGGTCTCCTTGGTATCGCCCTCCTCGGCGTACAGGCCCTGCTTGGCGGCTTCGATGTACCAGTCGCAGAAGGTGCTCCAGACGAAGTCGTACAGCTTGGTGGCCGCCAGGCCCAGGTCGTAGTTCTCCAGATTCTCGGTGATGCCCCGCACCGTATCCTGGTAGCGGGTCAGTATCCACTTGTCCACCAGGGACAGCTTATTTACGTCGATGCCTTTCGGCTCGAAGCCCTGCAGGTTCATCAGCACGAATCGGCTGGCGTTCCAGATCTTGTTGGCGAAGTTGCGGAAGGATTCGATCTTCTCCTCCGACATGCGGATGTCGCTGCCGGGAGCCACGCCCATCACCAGAGAGAAGCGCAGGGCGTCCGCGCCGAACTTGTCGATGACCTCGATGGGGTCGATGCCGTTGCCCAGGGACTTGGACATCTTCCTGCCCAGGGCGTCGCGCACCAGGCCGTGCATCAGCGCCACCTCGAAGGGGCATTCGCCGGTATGCTCGATGCCGGAGAACACCATGCGGGCCAGCCAGAAGAATATGATGTCGTAGCCGCAGGACAGCACGGTGTTCGGATAGAAGTACTTGAAGTCCTCGGTCTGCTCGGGCCAGCCCAGCGTGGAGAAGGGCCACAGCGCCGAGGAGAACCAGGTGTCCAGCACGTCCTCGTCCTGATGGACGGGCCTGCCGCACTTCGGGCAGGTGGTGATGTCCTCGCGGGTGACGAAGGTCTCGCCGCAGTCGTCGCAGTAGAAGGCGGGAATGCGGTGGCCCCACCACAGCTGGCGGCTGATGCACCAGTCGCGGGTGTTCTCCATCCAGTGCAGGTAGGTCTTCTCAAAGCGCTCCGGGATGAAGCGCAGCTTCTTGTCGTACACCACCTGGCAGGCGGGCTCGGCCAGGGGCTTCATCTTCACGAACCACTGCTTGGAGACCATGGGCTCCACCACGGTGTGGCAGCGGTAGCAGGTGCCCACCTCGTGGTTCAGGGGCTCGATGCTCTTGAGCAGGTCCAGCGCCTTCAGGTCCTCGACGATGGCCTTGCGGGCGTCCATCGTGGTCATGCCGGCGTACTTGCCGCAGTCCAGCACGGTGGGCTCGTCCACGGAGGCGCGGCCGCTGGCGATCAGCTCGGCGTTCTCGGCAGCCTCCTTCGCCCCGGTCATGAAGCCGTCGTAGGTAAACACCCGCACCATCGGCAGGCTGTGGCGCTTGCCCACCTCGAAGTCGTTGGGGTCGTGGGCGGGGGTGATCTTCACCACGCCGGTGCCCTTTTCCATGTCTGCGTGCTCGTCGCAGACGATGGGGATCTCCTTGTTCACCAGCGGCAGCACCACGTGGCAGCCGTGCAGGTGCGCGTAGCGCTCATCCTCGGGGTTGATGGCCACGGCGGTGTCGCCCAGCATGGTCTCCGGCCGCGTGGTGGCCAGCTCCAGCAGCTCGCCGGTCTCCTTCACCGGATAGAGAATGTGCCAGAAGTTGCCGTCCTTGGCCTCGTATTCCACCTCGGCGTCGGACAGGGAGGTCTGGCAGCAGGGGCACCAGTTGATCATGCGGCTGCCCTGATAGATCAAGCCCTTTTCGTACAGGCGCACGAAGGTCTCCCGCACGGCGCGGGACAGGCCCTCGTCCATCGTGAAGCGCTCGCGGCTCCAGTCGCAGGACACGCCCAGCTTGCGCAACTGCCGCACGATCCTGCCGCCGTACTCCTTCTTCCAATCCCAGGTGCGCTCGAGGAACTTTTCACGCCCGATCTGGTTCTTGGTCAGGCCCTCCTTGCGCAGGGCGTCCACTACCTTCACCTCGGTGGCGATGGCGGCGTGGTCGGTGCCCGGCACCCACAGCGTCGGGTCGCCCTTCATGCGGTGATAGCGGATCAGCACGTCCTGGGGCATCTCGTCCAGCGCGTGGCCGATGTGCAGCTGGCCGGTGATGTTTGGCGGCGGCATCACGATCACAAAGGGCTTTTTGTCCGGGTCCACCACGGGCTTGAATGCGCCGGAGTGCTCCCACATGTCATAGATCCGGCTCTCCACCTGGTTGGGTTGGAACACCTTTTCCATGTTGAATTCCTGCTGTTTTTCCATTTCCGTATTCTCCCCTCATATCTGAATTGAGCTGTATAGACACCATCGCTACGTCAATCCGTGTAGCGGCGGCAACCTGCCGCCATGAGGCGCCTGACAGGCACCGCTACATTTCCGAATTATACAAATACCATTGCCGCGCCGACGCCGCAGACCAGCACGCCGCCAAGCCTGACGAAGGGCTGGACCTCCGGCCTGTTCCGGGCGATCCTGCCGCCGAACAAGGCGATCAGCAGGCCGACGACCATCACCGCGATGCCGGCGAGGTTGACCGGCTTCAGCTGCGGCCGCTGCAGCCCGCCCTGCAGGCCGAAGGCCCCCAGCAGCGCCGCGATGGCGACCACCACCAGCGCGCCGCGAAGCCACATCCTCGGGGAATCTTCGCCGCGTCCTGACATTGCAATTCCTCCCATCCCATGGCAAAAGAAACGCGGGGCATCGCCCACAAAGGGCGGAATGCTCCGCGGTACCACCTTTATTCACCGACAGAATCGCCGGCCTCTTTGCGCGTTAAGGGGCGCGCCCCGCCGGGCTACTCTGCGTCTGCGCGTCTGTTCACCCGACCGCCTCAAAAGCGACCTTCGCTCCCCAGGGTTCCGGGCGGCCTTCCAGCCAGCGAACCGCCCTCTCTTGGGAAATGCGGGAGCTACTCCTCTTTCTCATCGGCGCGTTGATTATAGCATAAGTTCCGGCAATAGTCAATTTGTCGCGCACTGGGAACCGATTATTTAACGCTGATTCGTCAATACCCGTCGAACTGGTTCCTCGGGTCGAGGCTCTTTCGGGATTTCTCGTCGTCCTCCAGGAATTCGATCTCCAGGCGCTGGAAGGGCACCTCCTCCATGAAGTGCTCCGGCAGGAACTGGGTGCGGCGGAAATCCTCGAACTCCCGGTAGTGCTTATTCAGCCACAGCGGACGCGGGATGTCGAATTCGCGGCACAGCTCCGTCAGCGCCTCCTCCACCTCACCCCAGGCGCACTGGGCGGTGGCCTGCTTTTCAATGCGGTGCTTCTTGATGATCCTGGCCCACAGTCTCGGCATGGGTATCCCCCCATCTCTTCGATGATGGGGCCATTATACCGCAAATCCGCCGCGCTTGCAAGCGCTCATGGAACCAATGTATTGAAATCCACCGGCTCCCCTTCCCTTGTCAGCTCAAAGTGCAAATGCCAGCCCCGTTCCGCCTCGCAGGCCGCGGACTGGCCCACCGATCCGATCACCTGGCCCATGCTGACAGCGTCGCCCTCAGACACCATGTTCAGGGTATTCAGCCCCGCATAGGTGGAGCGATAGCCGTCGTCGTGTTCGATGACGACCACGTTCCCCCACAGCCGGTCGCTCCACGCCTCCGACACCACGCCGTCCCGGCAGGCGTAGACCGCCTCTCCCGGGGATCCTGCGATATCCAGCGCGGGATGGGTCTGCCACTGGCCCAGCGTCTCCGACCACACCGTTGTGTCCGGCGCGTATTCCGCCAGGATCTCCCCCTCCAGCGGCCAGGTCCAGAGAACCGGCTCCGGCGTTGCTGTCGGGATGGGCGTCAGCGTCGGAATGCCCACCGCCATCGCCGCCCGGGGCGGCGGTGATACTTCTCCCTGGGACTGCCCCCGCATCCGCCAGGCGTGGGAGCCCAGCCCCAGTAGCCCCAGCAGCAGGGCCAGGCCCATGTAATACCCCACGCGAATCCGTATTTCCCGGCTGTGCAGCATGCTCCCTATACCGGCAGCCAGCCGTTTCCACTGTCCTGCAAGCCAGCCTCCAATGCCCGTCAGTCGCTTTTTTATACTTTCCATGATAAAACCCCCTCACATTCCCTATTATCGAACGTGAGGGGGCAATTATACATTTTCAGGAAAAAAGCTTGCTACCTCCTGCGCCGCTTCCGGGCGTCCCGCCGGCGCTGGGCGCTCATGCGGCGCATGTATTCCAGGCGCTTGGCCTCGTAGATCTTCTTGCGCTGGCGATCCTTGCGGGCAGCGCGGACGATGCCCGCGATGACCAGCAGGATGATCAGCAGGATCAGCACCGCCGCCAGCAGCACCACCAGCGGATTCTCGAAGTAGGTCAGCACCGGGAAGATGTCGGTCAGCTCGATCCTGGGCGGCTGGGCCTCGATGGTGCGGTCGGCCACCAGCAGCGCCGTGACCTCCTTGCCGGACTGGTCCAGGTACTTCAGCCTGCCGATGATCTCGCCCTTGGAGATGGGCGCGACCATGTCGGAGGTGATGGTCAGCTCACAGCGGGTGACAAAGTCGGTGATGGCCGCGTCCATAGCCGCCTCGTTGTCGTTTTCCACCATGCGCACGTATTCCGGGTCGCTGATCTGGGCGATCTTCAGGTTCAGCGTGCCGTCATAGGGGTCGCTGGCGATGGCGTTGGAGACCCTCAGGGTGGCGATCCTGCTGCCGGCGAAGTTGAACATCTGCTCCAGCGTATAGCCGGTAAAGCGGGTGAAGCCGTAATTGAACATCCTGATGGTGTCCACCCACTTATCAGAGTTGCCCACGCTGTTCAGGTCGACCGTGACCAGCCGCACGCCGTCGCGCTCCGCCGCGCCTACGAAGCACTGGCCCGCCTGGCTGTGATAGCCCGTCTTGACGCCGATGCAGTCGGCGTAGTAATAGGCGTTGTCCTTCTTGAGCAGCGAATTGGTGTTGGTCACCCGCTGCTCCATGGCGTTGTTGCCGCGCGTAATGTTCATGACGTAGCTGGGCGCGGCGGTGATCCGCCTGAAGGCGTCCAGCTTGACCCCCTCGCTGGCGATGCGGGCCAGGTCGAGGGCGGTGGAATAGTGCTGGGGATCGTGGTAGCCGTGGGGGTTGGCGAAGTGGGTGTCCTCGCAGCCCAGTTCCCTGGCCCGCCGGTTCATGCGCTCCACAAAGGCGTCCACATTGCCGCTCACCAGCACCGCGATGGCGTTCGCGCCGTCGTTGCCCGAGGTGAGCATGAAGCCATACAGCAGGTCGCGGAACGTCATCATGTCGCCGGGAAATACCGGGATCAGCGAGCTGTCCGCGGGAATCTGGGCCGCGGCCTGGGGAATGACGATGGGAGTGTCCATGGCGATGCCGCTCTCCAGGGCCAGCAGCAGCGTCATCACCTTCGTGGTGGACGCGGGATACATCCGCGCACGGGCGTTCTTTGAAAACAACACGTCGCCGCTGGTGGCGTCCACCAGTATCGCCGATTGGGCGTACAGGTGTCCCTCCTTCAGCATCTGGGGTACGTTTCTATTGTAATCGGCGGGCGATTCCGCCAGCGCACCACCGCACAAGAGCGCGATGGCCACAGCCAGCACGGTCGCGATCCACCTGAGGTGTCGTTGCATGGATATACCTCTCATATTTTAAATTCCAACCGCATATAAACACGTTTGAATGGATTATTACACCGTCGGGAAGCCTTGTACAGCGGCGACAATCACCACTCGCCGCCGCGCCGCCCGGAGGATGGGGGCCTGCCCCGGCTTCCGCCCAGGCTCCTGCCTTGGGGCCTGTTTCCCTGCCTGCCCTGGGTCTGGCCGCGCCGGTAAACCGGGCGCCTCCTGCGCGACCGCGCCCTGCGCCGCTCGGCCCGCTTCAGCGCGGCCACAACGGCGATGGCAGAGATGGCCAGCACCAGCGCCAGTATCACCATTATGACCAGCCCCGAGCCCTTATGACCCACGGGCCGGGACGGCGCCTCGGCGGATTCGCCGCTCTGGATTGACTCAGTCGGCTCCGGCGCGCTCGTGGGCGTGGGTGTCGGCTCCGGCTTCACGGCGACGGAACGGGACGCCGTCAGCGTCGCCTGCACGGGTGTTCCGTCCACCGCGCAGGTCACGGTCCCCATCACGTCGCCCGCTTCGATGGGGGCGACGAAATCCCGCGTCCACGCCACGGAAACCAGGCGATCCACGGCGGCGTCCAGCGAAGCCTCGCTGCCGGCGATCACGGGCACGGTCGCCCCTGCGCCTTCCCCGACCGTCAGGTTCAGTTCGAGGCTGCCGCCGTCGTCCGGGTCCGCGTTCTCCACCTGGATCCGGCGGAACCGGCCGGCCCAGGCCCTTTCGATCAGCGTCTTCGCCGTCACCCGTTCGTAGCGGGTAAAGCCGTATTCGAACAGCCGCGCGGCGTCGTACCACTTGGACATCTCCGCTTCGCACTTCAGCACCACGCAGATCACCCGCATGCCGTCGCGCTGGGCCGACCCCACGAAGCACCAGCCTGCCTTGTTGTGGTGCCCGGTCTTGATGCCGGTGCAGTCGGGATAGTAATACTTTTCGCCGCTTTGGAGCAGAGTATTTCTGGACACGATCTCCTGCTGAACCGTCTTGCCGTCCCGTTGGAGGGTCATCGTCCACTTTGGCGCGGCGACGATCTTCCTGAAATCCGGGTTTTTCATCGCTTCCAGCGCGATCAGCGCAAGGTCCTGGGCGGTGGTGTAGTGCTCGGAATCGTGGTAGCCGTGGGCGTTGACGTAGTGGGTGCCTTCGCAGCCGATCTCAGCGGCGCGCCGGTTCATGCGCTCCACAAACGCCTCGATGCTGCCGTCCACCAGCACAGCCACGGCGTTGGCGCCGTCGTTGCCGGAGGAAAGCATGAAGCCGTAAAGCAGGTCTTCAAAGGACGTCACATCCCCCGGCTTTACCGGCACCACCGAGCTGCCCTCGGGCACGTCGCCGGCCTCGGCGGGAATGGTGACCGCATCCTCCAGAGCAATCCCGCTCTCCAGGCCCAGCAGCAGCGTCATGATCTTCGTGGTGCTGGCCGGATACATGCGCACCCTTGAATCCTTGGAAAACAGCACCTCGCCCGTATCCTCGTCCACCAGCAGCGCCGATTCGGCGTACAGGTGAGACGGGTCCAGGTTCTGGGGCTGGTTCATGTCGTATTCCGCCCTGCCGACAGCCACGACGGCACAGCATAGCCACACCGCCAGCGCCACGGCCAGGAAACGCTTGGCAAACCGCATCTGGCAATACTCCTCAAACCGCAGGGGCAGATTGCCGTCCGCGGGAAAACTTAAGGACACAATAATCGATTTTATTATATTATCACCAACGGGGGCTTTTGTACAGTGCCCCATGAAAAATCTAACATTTAAAAAAAACAGCTTGAAATAATGACAGGAATCGTTTATAATAATAACAAATTGATGAATATGTGATGTCATAGGATGCGATTTCAGCGTCACAGTGGCTTCAAAGGAGGATATACCATGCCCAAGCGGATTTTGATCGTCGATGACGAGCCCCTGATTGTAAAAGGATTGAAATATTCTCTCGAGCAGGACAGCTATGAGACGGATTCTGCCGCAGATGGCGAAGAGGCGCTAAACAAGTTCTTTGCCGGACACTACGACCTGGTCCTCCTGGACGTCATGCTGCCCAAGATCGACGGCATCGAGGTCTGCCAGCGCATCCGCGAGCGCAGCAACGTGTCCATCATCATGCTCACCGCCAAGGGCGACGACATGGACAAGATCCTGGGGCTGGAATACGGCGCAGACGACTACATGACCAAGCCCTTCAACATTCTCGAGGTCAAGGCCCGCATACGCACCATCTTTCGCCGCACCACGATGATGCAGCGGGAAAACGGCCAGCGCATCATCACCGTACGGGACATGCAGCTGAATGTGAACAACCGCTCCGTCACCGTCTCCGGGCGCGAAGTCAACCTGACGGCGAAGGAGTTCGACCTGCTGCACCTGTTCGTCACCAACCGCGGCAAGGTCTTCTCCCGGGAAAACCTGCTGGAGACGATCTGGAAATACGATTACCTGGGCGATCTGCGCACCGTGGACGTGCACATCCGCCGCCTGCGTGAAAAGATCGAAAAGGTACCCAGCCAGCCAGAGTATATCTTCACCAAGTGGGGAGTTGGCTATTATTTCACTGACAAGGATTAAAGCCTTCATACATTCCATACGCTGGAAGATCACCATCGCCTATCTGCTGATCATCGTCGTGGCGTTCTGCGTCATCGGGTTTTCGCTGATCCAGCTGGTAGGCGAATATCTGTTTAACCAGCGCACGCGGGACGACCAGCGCATCGCGGAAAGCCTCTCGGAGGCCTTCGGCGGTCTTTTGTCGTCTTCGGACGTGCGGGGCATGTACGATACCGCCCTGCAGACCGCCCGTTCCGAGCAGAGTCGGGTGTTGGTGCTGGACCGGCTTTGCACCGTGCAGGTGGACACCCATTCCCAGCTGAACGGCCAGCGCTTCATCACCTCCGAGATCAGCAATGTGTTGGGCGGCGCCGACGGCGATTACGGCTTTTACGACGTGGGCGGCACCAACGCCTACTGGCTGCGGGCCGCGATGAACGCCTTCTCCGGCGTCAAGGCCATGACCGGCCTTTACGCCCGGGGCATCCGCAACGCCTCGGGCAACCTGTTGGGGGTGCTGGTGTACATCTCCCAGGTCCAGGAGATCTATGAGAGCCTGAGGGATATCCAGCTGAAGATACTGGCCTGGATGGCCATCGTGGCTGTGGCGGTGCTGGTCGTGAACGCGCTGGTTCTGCGCACCATCACCCGGCCCATCGGCGAGCTGAACCAGGGCATCGCCCGCATGGGCCAGGGCGACCTGTCCGCCCGGGTCAACGTGCGGGGCAGGAACGAATTCGCAAACCTGGCCAAGGCCTTCAACTCGATGTCCGAGCGGCTGGAACAGCTGGACAAATCCAGGAGCCAGTTCGTGTCAAATGCCTCCCACGAGCTGAAGACCCCGCTGAGCACCATGAAGATACTGATCGAGACCCTGCTGTACCAGGATCCGATGGATCCCGGCATGGCCAAGGAGTTCATGACCGACGTCAACAAGGAGATCGACCGCCTGAACCGCATCGTCAGCGACCTGTTGACGCTGGTGAACATCGACAGCGGCATCAAGATGAACATGGAAGACCTGGACATCGGCGCGCTGCTCCAGGAGCAGGTGAAGCGCCTGGCGCCTCTCGCCCGTGAAAACGGCATCGAGCTGGACTGCGCCTGCAAGGAAACGCTGGAGGTCAACGGCGACGCGCTGAAGCTGCAGCAGGTGGTATACAACATCATCGACAATGCCATCAAGTATACGCCCCGGGGCGGCGAGGTGCACTGCACGCTGGTTCGGTCCGGGAAGAAGGCCGTCATCCGCGTCAGCGACACCGGCGTGGGCATCCCCGCGGAGGACCTGCCCCACATCTTCGACCGATTCTACCGCGTGGACAAGGCGCGCTCCCGAGAGACGGGCGGCACCGGCCTGGGCCTGTCCATCGTGAAGCAGTTCGTACTGCTCCACGGCGGCACCATCAACGCCGAGAGCACCGTGGGCAAGGGCACCACGTTCGTCATCGAGCTGCCGCTGGCCGCGAAAAAGCAGGAGGGATGAACGATGCGCAGGACTATCTTGACGGGCATCGTCTGTGCCCTCGTCGCCGCGCTGCTGGGCGGATGTGCCCTGACGAACAGGGAACCGGAGGCCGTGACGGAGATGCGCCTTCCTGAGCCCACCGACGAGCCTGAAAACATGATACTGGGTGAAAAGCTGTCCGCCGCGTCCACCGAGGTGACGCTGTATTTCGCCGCCCAGGACGGCACGGGCTTTTCAGCGGTCACCCGTATGATCTCAAGGAATGCCGGTGAAAGCCTGCCACAGGCTGCGGTGACAACCCTTCTGGACAGCGGTGCGGAACGCAATATGCTCTCCATGGCCGACACGCGGCTGCTGGCCTGTGAATATGCCTGCGGCACCGCCACCGTCAATCTGTCCATAGACGCCCGGAACGTCCAAAGCCCGCAGGAGCTGCTGGCGTTGCAGACCTCCATCGGCAACACCCTGCTGGGCATCGACGGCGTCAGTGGCGTCAATGTGCTGATCGGCGGCCTCAGCGAGGGCCACTGCCAGCTTCCACTGGGCATCCAAACCGAGCCGGTCACCAGCGTAGCGGCGGCCTATGCCCAGCTCCAGGCTGAGCGGGACCGGCTGTCCCAGGCGGAACTGACGGAGCCCATCGCCCGCTCGGCCCTGCTGTACTTTCCCTCCGCCACGGGCGACTGGCTGATTCCGGAGCTGCGCAGCATCTCCGTTGGCCCGGAGGGCTTTGTTTCAGCGCTGTTCGACGCGCTGAAAAGCGGCCCCCAAGAGGAGACCTGTGCCACCGCCCCGATCCCCGAGGGCGTGGAGCTGTTGGATGGCGATCCGTCCATACAGACCCTTTCCAACGGCGAGCGCGTGCTGGATATGAACTTCGCCTCGACCCTGGTGCCCTACATGGCCCTCTCCGGCCTGCCGGCCTGGAAACTGGCCGGCTCCATCGCCATGACGATGTGCTCGTTCCTGCCCGACCTGGACGCCGTGCGCGTGATGGTCGACAGCGAACCGATCACCATCTGCGAACGGGGCGATACCGTCATGAAATTCCCTGAGGGCCGAATCCACCGCCGGGATTTCGCCGGCTGCGTGGGCAGCACCGTCAATCTCTATCTGGTCAACAGTGAGGGCATGCTCCAGCCGACGCAGCGCGCCGTTTCGATGCGCAGCGCGCTGTCGCCCCGCAGTCTGCTGGCGGAAATGATCAGGTCCGCCGGTGGGGACAATCAGCCTGGCTTTCCCGTTCCCGAAGGCATACAGCCCGTGGACATACTGGGCGTGCAGACCTCCGGCGGCGTGGCCAGGGTCAACCTGTCCGGCACCTTTTACCGCTGCTGCCAGGTGCTGAACGCCCGGGAGGAGCGCAGCCTGATCTACGCGATGGTCAATACGCTGTGCCAGCTGGACGGCATACGGGGCGTGCGCTTCTATGTTGAGGGCTGTGCCGCCGAGACCATGGCCGGCGGCATCTACCTCAGGAGCGTGCTGCTGCCCAACCCGGGGATCGTCGTCCAGCGGCAGTGAGGTATGCAAATACTGATTTGTCGCGGGGCGACAAATCAGTATTTACCGATATTCCTACAATTCGATCTGCACATCCCTGTCCCTCAGCCAGCTGTTCACCTGCCAAAGGTAGCCCAGCAGCTGCGGGCCGGCCATCAGCTGGCCGAACCAGGGCGTATCCACCGGGTTCAGCGCGCTCTGCGCCAGCCGTTTCAACCGCGTCCGGTCGATCAGGGCGAAGATCGGCGCGTCCGCATCCTCGGTCAGCCGCAGCGCCATGGCCCGCACGATGCCGCTGAATTCCGGGCTGCACGTCTTCGGATAGGGGCTTTTCGTTCGCCGCAGCAGCTTATCCGGCAACAGGTCGGCCACGGCCTGACGGAACAGGCCCTTCTCCTGCCCGCCCATGAACTTCATCTCCCAGGGCACATTGTAGACGTATTGCACCAGTCGCTCGTCGCACAGCGGCGTCAGCACCTCAAGGCCCGCGCCTTCGCACATCCGCTGGGCCCGCTCCTGAAGGTTGGGCATGAAGAACTCAAAGCACAGCCTTTGCAGCGTCCGCAGCCTGCGCTCGTTCGGCTCAAAGCCTGCCCCCGGGTCGGCAACGGCCCTGCGGGTGGCAAACACATCCGCCACGTATTCCCTCAGCCTCAATGCTTCCCTCACTTCGGGCCGCAGCAGGCTTTCCCGCAATTCGAGGGAGCCCGACCAGGGAAAGTCCTCCAGCGGCGCCGAGCCCTTGAACCAGGGATAGCCCCCGAATACCTCGTCGCCACACTCGCCGGATACGACGCAGGCGTCGAAACGGGCGATCTGTTCCGCGAACAGCATCAGCGAGGTGTCGATGTCCGCCATGCCGGGAAAGCCCCGAAGGGACATCGCCCGGTCCAGTCCCCTCGCCAGGTCCCGCTGGGTCAGCATGACCGTGCGGTGCTGGGTACCGAAGGCGCGCACCGCCTGCGAGACATAGGGCGCGTCCATCTCCGGACGGAAGGCATTGGCCACGAAGTCCCGGGTATTGTCCTGGTAGTCCACGGAAAAGCTGCGCAAGGGTGTGACGCGATCCTTCAGCAGTGCCGTGAGCGCCGTGGAATCCAGCCCGCCGGAGAGCATCACCGCGCTCTTCTGCGCTGCCGCGTCCGCAACGCACTGCTCCAGGAGCAAGCGGGTATGTCGAACAGTGGTAGGAGCGTCCTCCCCGTGGTCCCCGTCCTCGAGGCGCCAATAGCGCTGAACGGTTTCCCTGTCGCCCCTGACGACCAGTGCGCAGCCCGGCTCCAGCGCCAGCATGTGCCGGTAGCAGGTCATCCCCGGCGACCGCGCCGGGCCGAGGCCAAACAGCTCGTGCAGGTTGTCCGGCCCCATCGACGGCTCCACCTTCGCGGCCTTCAGCAGGGCGTCGGGATGGTCGGAGAACGCCAGGCTGTCGCCGTGCCGGGCATAGAACACCGGCCTTTCCCCCATGCGGTCACGAACCAGCACCAGCGTGTCGGCGTCGGCGTCCATGACGCAGCTGACCACCGGGCCCTCGATGTGACTTGGGTAACCGACACCCCACCGTTGGTAGGCGCGCAGGGCCAGCTCCGATGCGCCTACGTTCCCCGCGCAGTCCAGCGCCGCCGCCAGCGCGGACCGGTTTCGGATGCGGCCCCAGGCCAGGGCCAGCTGCTTTCCCCTGGAAAACGCCCCTCTGGCGCACAGCATCATGCGGCCTACGGTGATGCAGGGCGCGTCGAATATGCCGCTGTTTGAACGCGAGTAATCCGAATGGTAAACGCCAAAATAGTTCATTCCACCACTCCTTCATTCGACCTGGGTCAGTTTATGGCGAAGAAAGGCGCGGCATGACAGGATGATTGCGGTCAGTGAATGGATTCAACACAGGCGCAACAAACATGTGCTATGATGGTATGGTATAGTAGTTAAAGGGAGAAATGACGATGGAAAACCAGGCGACGGGCAAGCGATTGAATAAATTCATAGCCGACAGCGGCCACTGCTCCCGGCGGGAGGCAGACCGACTGATCCAGGAGGGGCGCGTGTGGCTGGACGGTCGCGTCGGCGTACTGGGCGACCGGGTGCAGCCGGGCATGGCCGTGACGGTGGACGGCAAGCCCCTCAGCGGCGAGGGCGAGAACGTCTACCTGCTGCTGAACAAGCCCCGGGGCATCGTCTGCACTGCCGACCCCCGCGAACCGATGAACGTGGTGGATTACCTGGGCTATCCCTCGCGCGTCTTCCCCGTGGGGCGGCTGGACAAGGACAGCGAAGGGCTGCTGCTGCTGACCAGCGACGGCGAGATCGTCAATCGCGTGCTTCGCGCCGCGGGTGGCCACGAGAAGGAATACGAGGTGCAGATCGACCGCCCGGTGACGCCGGAATTCGTGCGCCGCATGTCCGAAGGCGTGCCGATCCTCGACACCGTCACCCTGCCCTGCCGGGTGCGCCGCACCGGCGAGCGCAGCTTCAACATCATACTGGTGCAGGGCCTGAACCGTCAGATCCGCCGCATGTGCGAAGCCCTTGGCGCCAACGTCACCCACCTGCGCCGCATTCGCATTATGAACCTGCGGCTGGGCAGGCTGCAGCCGGGACAGTGGCGGGAGCTGACCAAAGCGGAACTGACCGAGCTGATGGGGCGGCTGTAATCACATATGCAGACAGACGCGGAAATGGCGTTGCCATTTCCGCGTCTGTCTGCATAACAGGACTTACTCGTACAGCGGGAACCGCTTGCACAGGGCGTCCACGCGCTCGAGGATCTCGGTCTTCTTCGCCTCGAAGTCGTTGGCGGCCAGGGCAAGCAGATTGCCGACCTCCACCGCCTCGGCCTCCCCAAAGCCCCGCGCGGTGATCGCGGGGGTGCCCACGCGAATGCCGGAGGTCTCGCTGGCGCTGCGGGGGTCGCCGGGGATCTTGTTCTTGTTCACGGTGATGTGTACCGTGTCCAGGCGCTCCTCCAGCTCCCGGCCGCTGATGTCGGCTTCCTTCAGGTCGATCAGCATCAGGTGGTTGTCGGTGCCGCCGGTGACCAGCTTCACGCCGTTGGCCAGCAGCGTGTCGGCCATGGCCTTCGCATTGGCGATGATCTGGCGCTGGTACAGCTTGAACTCCGGCTTCAGCGCCTCGCCCAGCACCACGGCCTTCGCGGCGATGACGTGCATCAGCGGGCCGCCCTGGGTGCCGGGGAAGATGGCACTGTTGATCTTCTTGGCGATATCCGCGTCGTTGGTCAGGATCATGCCGCCACGGGGGCCGCGCAGGGTCTTGTGGTTGGTGGTGGTCACCACGTCGGCATAGGGAATCGGGCTCGGGTGCTCGCCCGCCGCGACGAGGCCCGCGATGTGGGCGATGTCCACCATGAAGTAGGCCCCGACCTCCCTGGCGATCTGGCCGAACTTTTCAAAGTCGATGATGCGGGGGTAGGCGGAAGCGCCAGCGATGATCATCTTCGGGCGATGCTTCAGGGCAAGCTCGCGCACCTGGTCGTAATCGATGAGGCCGGTAACGGGGTCGCAGCCGTAGGAGACGCTGTTGTAGATCTTGCCGGAGAAGCTGGCCTTGGCGCCGTGGGTCAGGTGGCCGCCGCAGCTCAGGTCCATGCCCATGACGGTGTCGCCCGGCTGGCACAGCGCCAGATACACCGCCGAATTGGCCTGGGAGCCGCTGTGGGGCTGCACGTTGGCGTACTGCACGCCGAAGAGCGCCTTCGCGCGCTCGATGCAGACGTTTTCCACCTCATCCACATATTCGCAGCCGCCGTAATAGCGATGTCCCGGATAGCCCTCGGCGTACTTGTTCGTCAGTACCGAGCCCATCGCGGCCATGACCGGCTCGGTCACGATGTTCTCCGAGGCGATCAACTCCAGGTTGCGGCGCTGGCGCTCCAGCTCCTTCAGCATGATGCCGCCGATCTCCGGATCGTACTGGCGAATGAATTCCATGTTCTCCTGTACCATACTTCTGCCTCCACATCTGAAAAATAAAACCGGTCGGTTCAGACAACCGACCGCACTGCATCCCCCATGCCGCGCATGGGAGGAAAAACGTGCTCTGTCCTTTTGCCTGAGAGATTCACCCGGCACAGCGTGCCCGGCTTTCACCTTCGGCCCCCGCGAGGCGGGCGTCTCCAGAGTGCCGTCCGCTCACAGTCCTCATTCCCTGGGGAACGCCTGAGAGTGTCTCTCCTTCGGCGGGACCATGTCCGCTCTCCTGCGAGCATCAAACGGCTTCTATTCAGTTGCCTGTATTATAGCACCTGCCGGCATATGAGTCAATGAAGATCAGGTAAAACAACCCCGGCGCGCTTGCGCGTTTCCCGCAAATCATGTATGATATTTGGGATCATCGAGAGAAGGGAATTCACGAACATGGCCAAGCTGTACTTCCGATACGGCGCGATGGGGTCCTCCAAGACCGCCAACGCCATCATGGTGCAATACAACTACCGGGAGCGGGGGCAGAACGCCCTGATGCTCAAGCCCCGCCTGGACAGCCGGGACGGCGCGCGCACGGTGGGCTCCCGCTCGGGCCTGCACGCGCCATGCCGCTACGTGGAGGAGCTGGACGACATCGACCTGACCGCCTGTGACTGCGTGATCGTGGACGAGGCCCAGTTTTTGACCAAGGCCCAGGTGCAGCGCCTGGCGGACATCGTGGACGATATGAACATACCCGTCATCTGCTACGGCCTGCGGGCCGACTTCCAGGGCAACCTGTTCGAGGGCAGCCACTGGCTGATGGCCTGGGCCGATTCCATCGAGGAGATCAAGACCGTCTGCTGGTGCGGCAAAAAGGCCATCATGAACGCCCGTGTGGCAGGCGGCAAGGTGGTCAAGTCCGGCGAGCAGATCGTGCTGGGCGGCAACGAGAGCTACGTGGCGCTGTGCCGCAGGCACTGGTCCAGGGGCGAGCTGGCCCCGCTGGAGATCCGCCGCATCTCCTCCGGCAAGGCGGTCTACATGCCCCTGCTGCTTCAGGCCGACCCCAGCCGGGCAATGATCGAAGGGTACCTGGACGACGGCGAGCTGTACGCGCTGACGGTGAACGGCCAGACCGCCGCCGTCGCCGTCGTCGCCGAGCGCGAAGGCGGCGACTGGGAGCTCAAGAACCTGGCCGTCGCCCCCGAAATGCGGGGCAAGGGCTACGGCGCGCGGCTGCTCAACCACCTGTTCCGGGTGCTCTCCGCCCGCTGTGACCGGCTGTTCGTTGGCACCAGCGCGGGCAACGTCGCATTCTACGAGCGCTTCGGGTTCGTCCGGGACGGCGTGATCGAGGGGTTCTTCGAGACGCACTACCCCGAGCTGATCATTGAAAACGGCAAAGCGCTGAAGGATCTGATCGTCTTGGTGAAAAAACTGTAAATACTGCGATACAGACAGAGAATCCACGCGGCATCGCACTTTGCGGAATGCCGTGTGGATTCTCTGTCTGTATCATCGATATCTATTCCTCCACGTCCTCCATCCAAAACCCCTCCAGCGCCTTCTTCAGCTCGCTCAGCTTTTTCACATCCCTCACGTCCCAGTGGGGAGGCATCAGCTGGCGGTACTTCTCCTGGCGGTAGCGCATGTCCATCAGCAGCACCACGCCCCGGTCCGTCTCGGTGCGGATCACCCGGCCAGCAGCCTGGAGCACCCGGCGAAGGCCCGGATAGACGTAAGCCGCGTCGTGGCCGCCGCCGTCGCCGTCGTCCAGCTGCTCCTGAAGCAGCTCCCGCTCGAAGCTGAGCTGGGGGATGCCCGTGGAGACGATGGCCGCGCCGGACAGGCGGTCGTCGGGCAGGTCCACGCCCTCGGCGAACACGCCGCCCAACACCACAAAGGCCACCAGGCTTCGCTGTGGGGCGGGCTGGAAGCGCTCGATGAATTCCAGCCGCGCCTTCTCCCCCATCCTCGATTCCTGGCAGACGACCGCGTCGTAGGGCCAGAGCATGCGATACCGCCGGAAGGCCTGGGTCATGTAGGCATAGGAGGGAAAGCAGGCCAGGTAGTTCCCCGGCTTCGCCTCCGCCATCGCGTGGATCACCTGGCAGACGGCGCCCAGCGTGCGCTCACGATCCTTCATGCCCACGGCCACGGGCATGCGGGCCACGTACAGGTTTTCCGGCGGGAACGGCGAATCCAGCCGCAGGGCCGTGTCCGCCTCGCCGTCCGCGCCCAGCATTGATGCATAGTATTCCATCGGCGCGAGGGTGGCCGAGAACAGCGCGCTCCCCCCGACCCGGGAGAGGGCCTTGCGCAGGTAGGCCGACGGGTCGAAGCACCACAGCCGCACCGTCAGGTATGCCTCCCCCGGCAGGATCAGCGCTTTATAGGCGTCCGGGTCGAACTGCTTCGACACCCGAACGAACCAGTTCACATCATAGATGAAATCCACCAGCTCCGGTTCCACCGGCTCCAGCTCCATGGCGATCCCGGCAAAGCGCTTCGCCGCTTCCACGATGGCCTCCGGCAGCTCGGAGCTGTATTCCTGCTCTGCCTCCGCATCCTCCAGCGCCGACAGCAGCTCGCCCAGCAGGCGCGCCATCGGACTGTCCGGCCCTTCGAATTTCACCACCAGGTCACGAACAGACGCCCCTTTCGCGCCGGACAGCTCCGCGGACAGCATGTCCCGGGCGCGATCTGCCAGGTTGTGGGCCTCGTCCACCAGCAGCCCGGCCTTCGACTTGCCGTCGAAGTAGCGCTTCAGCCGCACCTTCGGGTCGAAGACGTAGTTGTAGTCGCAGATGACCACGTCGGCGGTCTCCGAGATGTCCAGGGACAGCTCGAAGGGGCACAGTCTATGAGTGTCGGCCAGATCGGCTATGGCCTCGGCGTCCAGCCGCTGCAGGGCCAGCGCCTCCTTCAGGGCGTCCCTACGCCGGTCGTAGTAGCCCACGGCCAGCTGGCAGCCCATGCAGTCCGCCTTTTCCATCGGGCAGACCTTCTCCTTGGCGGTGATGGTCACGCTGCGCAGGGCCAGGCCCCCGGCGCGCATGAGCTGCAGGGCGTCCTCGGCGGCCCTGCGCCCGGTGGTGCGGGCAGTGAGATAGAATATCGCCGTCACATAGCCCCTGCCCAGAGCCTTCAGCGCCCCGAACAGCGAGGCTGCCGTCTTGCCGATGCCGGTAGGGGCCTCGATCAGCGCGTTGGCATGGCTGCGCATGGCGGTATACACCGCCGCGGCCATGTCCCGCTGGCCCTCCCGGTAGGTGTCGAAGGGAAAGGCCAGGGCGTCCAGCGTGGGACGGGAGCGGTCCTTCCAGTCGTCCACTGCGGCGATCCAGCGCAGGTAGGGCACGGCGTAGGCCATCAACCGTTCCTCCAGCTCCCAGGCGTTGTAATCCTCGCTGTATTCCCGCTTCTTTCCATCCATGCGGGCATAGGTCAGGTGGACCTCCGCCTGCCCCACCCCCTCGTTCAGGCAGAGCAACGCCGCGTAAATCTCCCCCTGGGCCCAGTGGGCAGGGTAGTCGTATTTCAATATGGATGAAGGGTCCCTGGCGGTGGTCTTGATCTCCAGCACCCGCACCAGCTCCCGGTCGATGTAGACCCCGTCCGCCCGGCCGTGGACGCGCAGTATGTGGCCGTCGATGGGAATGTCCCGGGACACGGCGACCTCGCTGTCCCAGCTGGGCGGCAGCAGCTGTTGCAGTGCCTGGTGGCCCCGCACGCCTTCGCGCATGCGGGCCGCCGCTCGCCTCGCCGGTATCAGGTCGCCCTTCTCGAAGGCGAATTCCGCCAGCGTTCGCACACTGACTGAATGAATTTTTTGCACAGGTCTCTCCCTTTCCCTTGACATAACGGTCACATCATGTTACATTATTGTTGTCTGGACAATTATACTGCCACAGAAGACCCTTGTATCAGTATAATTCACGCAGGCAGCTTTTGCAAGCGCTTTCCGGCGCCGCCCGGCGATCGGAAGCGCGTAAAAAGAAAGGAGGATGTGAACATGACTTTATATCCACTTTTGATGGCGCCCACCTTCCGACACGGCGAGGAGACCCCCTGGGGCGGGCATATGCTGAGGGACACGCTGATGAAGGACGCCCCCGCCGGCGCGACCGGCGAGAGCCTCGAAATCTCGGCGCTGCCGGGCTACGAGAGCATGGTGGCCAACGGCGTGCACGCGGGCAAGCCCCTTTCGCGCATGATCGAGCTCTGGGGCGAGGGACTGACGGGCCAGACCGGCGGGGAATTCCCGCTGTTGCTGAAGCTGCTGGACACGCTGATGCCGCTTTCCGTGCAGGTGCACCCCGACGACGCCTATGCCGCCAGGGTCGAGAACAAGAGCGGCAAGAGCGAGGCCTGGATCATACTGAACGCCGAGCCCGGCGCGCGAATCGTCTACGGCGTGGATACCAAGGGCGAGCCGCTGGACAAGGTCGTCGCAGAGGGCCGGATCGAGACGTGCCTGCGCTGGAAGAGCGTGCGCCCCGGCGACGTTTACTACATCCCCGAGGGCATGGTCCATGCCATGGGCGAGGGCATACTGGCCTATGAGATCGGGCAGTCTACGGACATCAACTACCGCCTGTGGGACTGGGGCCGCGTGTTTGAGGGCGGCAAGCCCAGGGCGCTGCAGGTGGAAAAGGCCCTGGACGTCTGCCGAAGCGAGCTGCAGCTGGAAAAGAACGAGGGCACCACGGTGCTGTGCAAGGGCGGCAGCCGCACCTATTACATCTCCGACGCCCACTTCGAGCTTTGCCGACTGAACCTGTCCGGAAAGATGCCCCTGGAGGGCGGCAGGATGCTGTTTTTGACGCCGATGGGCCCCTGCACCCTGCGCTGGGGTGAGGAGGAAATGACCCTGGACGCCTTTGACAGTGTGCTGGTGCCCGCGGGCCTGGAGGGTATCGTGCTGGAGGGCGAGACCAAGGTGCTGATGTCCAGCTTACCCGACAAGAAAAAACTGATCGCGGAGCTGGGCTACCGCGCCGAAAACGTGGCGGGACTGGTGGAATAAAGGATTGCTGACAACAAGGAGCGTGACAGTCCGTAATGGACGATAACGGTACATTGATACTCGCCCTGATCGCCCTCGTGGCCATGTCGGCCTTCTTTTCCGCCTCGGAGACGGCTTATACCAGCCTGAACCGGGCGCGGCTGAAGGCCATGGCCAACGGGGGTGACCGGCGTGCCGCGAAGGTGCTGGCCCTTTCCGAGGATTACGACCGGCTGCTTTCCGGCATACTGGTGGGCAACAACATCGTGAATATCCTGTCCGCGTCGCTGGCGACGGTGCTGTTTGTGCGCCTCATCGGCGGCGCGGGCGTGTCTGTGTCCACCGCGGTGATGACGGTGGTCGTGCTGATGTTCGGCGAAATCGCCCCCAAGACCATCGCCAAGGACCGGCCTGAAAAGGTGGCGCTGGCCTTCTATCCACTTCTGAACGCGATCCTCGTGCTGCTCAGCCCCATCATATTCCTGACCACCTGCTGGCAAAAGCTGGTCTATCGGGTATTCCGGCCCACCGACGATCGGGGCATCACGGAGGAGGAGCTGATCACCATCGTGGAGGAGGCCGAGAACGGGGGCGAGATCGACGAGCACGAGAGCGAGCTGATCCGCTCTGCCATCGAATTCAACGACATGACCGCCGAGGACATACTGACGCCCCGTGTGGACATCGTATCGGCGGAGCTTCACAGCACCCCCGACGAGATCGCCCGCATCTTTGAGAAGAGCGGCCGTTCCCGGATCCCGGTGTACGAGGACAGCATCGACAACATCGTGGGCATACTCCACGAGAAGGATTTTTATCGCCTCAGGGGCAAGGTCCCACTCAAAGAGATGATGTCAGAGCCACTGTGCGTGGTGCCCTCCACCAGGCTGGCCGTGCTGCTGAAGCTGCTGCAGCGCACGAAGAACCACATGGCCGTGGTGATGGACGAGTACGGCGGCGTGGTGGGCATCGTCACGATGGAGGACATTCTCGAAGAGCTGGTGGGCGAGATCTGGGACGAGCACGACGAGGTGGTGGAGGACATCGTACAGCTGTCCGAAAACGCCTGGCGGGTCAGCGGCAGCGCAAGCCTGGACGACCTTCGGCAGATCGTGCCCATCGGGGACGATTTCGAGTCCGTCACCGTGAACGGGTGGGTGCTGGAGGTGCTGGGCCACCTGCCCCAGCCGGGGGACGCCTTCGACTACGAAAACCTGCACGTCACCGTTCAGCGGGTCGCCCGCAGGCGCGTGGAACAGATCAGGATCGACAGAGCACCGACCGACGAAGCAAAGGAGTGAACGCCATGAAGGCGCAGCTGTATGCGCAGATCGAAGCTTCACGGGTGCCTCTGACCGCGAGGCAGCTTTCCGAGGAGAATCAGTGTCCCCTCGAGGCGGTACAGGCGGCGCTGGACGCGCTGGCCGGGGAGGGGCGCATCGCGTCCACCCGGAAGGGTGGTTGGGCCGTTCCGGAAACCATCGGGCTGACCGCGGCACGGGTCGCCTTCCAGCGCAACGGCACGCCGATGGCTCAACCCGTCGGGGGCGGGGCTTCGCTGAAGCTCGAATACGGTGGCGCGGAGCGCTGCATGCCCGAGGACCTGGTGCTGGTGCGCCCGCTGGGCGAACACTGCCAGCTGAACGCCATACTCCGCCGGGGCCGTGAGCGCTTCGCCGCCTATGTGCGCATCGAGCGCAAGCCCTCCAGGACCGTGGGCAAGCGTCACCCGGAGATCAAGGCGGTGGCCTCCGCCATACCCTGCGATGTGCGCATCCCCTACGACGTGGTACTGACCGGAAACCTCGACGCGCTGGAAAACGACCGGATCGCCCTCTTGAGCATCGACCGCTATCCCCAGGCCAGCCGCCCGATCTACGCCAGCGTCCTGCGGATACTGGGCGACGAGGAGAGCCTGCCGGCGCTGATGCGGGCGGTCGCGGAGGACCAGGGCTTTGCCACCGAGCCCGCCGGGGCGGTCCTGGAGGAATCCGAGGCCATGCCTGATTCGGTACAGCCCCAGGACGTCGCCGGGCGGGAGGACCTGCGCGCGCTGCTCACCTTCACCATCGACGGCGCCACGGCGAAGGATTTTGACGACGCCGTTTCCATCGAACGCACGGAAAAGGGCTGGCGGCTGGGGGTACACATCGCCGACGTCAGCCACTACGTCCGTCCGGGCACCGCCATCGACCGGGACGCGCTGGCGCGGGGCACCTCGCTGTATCTTCCGGGTCTGACCGTGCCGATGCTGCCGGAATGCCTGTCCAACAACCTCTGCTCGCTGATGCCGAACGTGGATCGCCTGGCCCTGAGCCTGTTCATGGACATCGAGCAGGGAAGGATCGTGGACCACCGTCTCGTGGAATCGGTCATCCACTCCCATGCGCGGCTGACCTACGAGGCGGCAAACCGCTACTTTGAAGGCGGCGAGACCGACATCCCCGAGGCGGTCGGCGCAGCGCTGACGGACATGCGCGCCCTCTCCCACGTGCTGCGGGGCAAGCGGGCCGCCCGGGGCGCCATCGACTTTGAGATCGACGAGCCCGAATTCGTGCTGGACGAGACCGGCCAGCCCGAGGACATACTGCTGGTGCCCCGGGGCGAAGCGGAGCGCATCATCGAGGACTTCATGCTGGCCGCCAACGAGACCGTGGCGGCGCTGGCCCGGAACACGGAGCTGCCCTTCGTCTACCGCGTCCACGAGGACCCGGACCCGGATCGGCTACGGTCGCTGGAGGCGCTGCTGGGCAGCCTCGACCTGTACACCCACATCGGCCCCACCCCCCACCCCGGCGTGCTCCAGGGCGTGCTGGAGCAGGTGAAGGACCATCCGGCCCGGGACGTGATCCGCCACAGTCTGCTGAGGGCATTAAAGAAGGCCCGCTACTGCGAGCGGCCCCTGGGGCACTATGCCATGGCCCTGAAGGACTACTGCCACTTCACCTCACCCATACGCCGCTACCCCGACCTGACGGTGCACCGCATGCTGAAGCTGCTGACGGAGGGGCGCATGGCGGAAGCCGCCCGCTGGCAGGGGCGCATGGCGGACATCGCCTCGGACACCTCCCTGCGGGAGAGCGCGGCGGTGAGCGCCGAGCGCCAGGCGGACGGCATCATGATGGCGGCCTGGATGTCCAGGCACTTGGGCGAGGCCTTCGACGGCGTGGTCTCCTCCGTCACGAGCTGGGGCCTCTACGTGGCCCTGTCCAACGGTGCGGAGGGCCTGGTGCACATCTCCCAGCTGGACGACTATTTCGAGTACGACGCAGACCGCAGCCGCCTGATCGGCGCGGCCACCGGCATCACCTTCCGCCTGGGCGACCGGGTGCGCGTGCGCGCCGCCCGGGTCAGCGTCCCCCTGGGCGAGATCAACTTCGACCTGCTGTTTTAGGTTTTAGGGGTTAGGTTTTAGGGGTGGTGCAAATCCCTTAACGCTTCGCTAGGCCTTCGGCCACGGGATTTGTTTGATTCAAAGGAAACGGCAATAGTTACTACGTTTCTCGGTCCTTTGAATAAAAGAAATCCGTCAGGATTTCTACCTTCCCTAACACCTAAAACCTATAACCTAAAACCTAATTACTGATTTGTCGCAGCGCGACAAATCAGTAGTTGTCTACCCCCTTATCCGTATCATCCCATCCCCCATCACACAGACCTCCGCCTCATAAAACGCCCGCATGGCGCTTATCATGTGCGCCAGGTCGTGGGCGCCGGCGGATTCGTTCGCCGAGTGCATGCTCAGCTGGGCCAGGCCGATGTCCACCGTGATCATGGAAGCGTGGGTGTTGGCGATGTTGCCCAGGGTGGAGCCGCCGGGGATGTCCGAGCGGTTGGCAAAGCGCTGTACGGGCACGCCTGCCCTTCGGCAGATCTCTTCAAATACGGCCTGGGAGACGCCGTCGCTGGTGTACTTCTGGGCCGCGTTAAACTTGACAACGACGCCGCCGTTCAGCGCCACCCGGTTGTTCTCGTCGTACTTCTCAGGGTGCGTGGGATGCACCCCGTGGGCGTTGTCGGCGGAGAGCATCATGCTGCGGGCGAGGGTGGTCTCCAGGGCTTGGCCGTTGCCGTCCAGCGCCGCAACGATCCGGCGCATCACCTCCGAAAGGAACGTGGAATCCGCGCCCTGGCGGGTGCCGCTGCCCACCTCCTCGTTGTCAAACACACAGGCCATGTCCACGTGGTTGGAGGGTTTCGCCTCCAGCAGCGCCCGGACGGAGGCATAGGCGCACTCCAGGTCGTCCAGTCTCGGCGCGGCGACGTATTCCCCCGACGCGCCCCAGAGCCTCGGTTCGTCCCGGTTGACAAGATAGAGGTCGCAGCCCAGTATATCCGCGTCATCCACACCCAGCGCCTCGGCCACCAGTGCCTTGTAATCCGTTCCCGCTGCGCCGATCACCGGCAGCATGTCCACCTGGGGATTCAGCTTGACGCCGTCGTTCACGGCGCGGTTGAAGTGGATCGGCAGGTTTGGTATCAGCGCCATTTCCCTGTCGAAACAGACCAGCCGCGTTCCGATGCCCTCTTCCGTACGGACCACCGCGCGACCGGCGATGGACAGGGGCCGGTCGAACCAGGTCTGCATGATCATGCCGCCATACTTCTCCACGTTCAGTAGCGCATAGCCATTGGCATCCCGCCCGGCCGACGGCTTCAGCTTGAAGCAGGGCGAATCGGAATGGCTCGCCACCAGCTGGAAGTGATCGAATTCCCCCTCCGGGACCCGAAAGGCGATGAGCGAGGACTGATTGCGCGTCACATAATAGCGGCCGCCGGGAACGAGCTTCCAGGGTTCGCACTCGTTCAGCGGCCTAAAGCCCTGCCCCTTGAGCATTTCCTGAAGGTTCGCCACGGCGTGGAAGGCCGTCGGCGATTGGCGGATAAAGTCCATCATCCCGTTGATCGGATTCATATTTTCCTCCTGCGTTATCGGTTGACACCGAGTGTTGTTGAAGCTATAATTGGGTTGTATGATATGTGAATTGGAGGCGCACATGGCAAGGCCGCTACTGTTGACCTACAATCTGAAACCCGGCACGGTTGCCGGGCTCGACAGGATATGCCGGGATTTGGGCATTCGCGTTCGCAGGATCGATCGCGATGAATACGCCCTGCCCATCGGCGCGCTGGCAGGCATACCGGTGGCCCGCCCGTCAAACGCCGAAGCGGCGGCGGCCCAGCCCTTTGACGACGAGATGCTGGTCATGTGCCATATGATGTCAAACGAGCTGGACGCCTTCCTGCAGGCCATGCGCGAGGCGGGAATGCCCCGGATCGGCCTGAAGGCGGTGCTGACGCCGGTCAACGTCCTCTGGAATTCCACCGACCTGCACAGCGAGCTGGCCCGGGAGCACGCATCCATGCAACGCCGCCGTCCGTAACGGACAGCGGCGCTGTGTTATGGTTTTTTATCCCAGGTTCTTCAGCCTGCGCACCTTGTAGCCCTTGGACCTGTACTCGCTCACGTTCTTGATGATGCAGTGCACAGTGTTGCTGCCATGCTCGTTGCCACCGTTTTCGGTGATCATCATCTTTGTCTTCTCAGCGTTCACGAAATACAGGAACATCACCACGTGTTCTTTGGATTTGCAGATCAGGTCGCCCGTCCGAAGATCCTCGTAGTTCTTGATCGTCTTGTAGGCAGAGGACGACGCGATATTCTTCGTCCTGTCATGGCTGTGATCGGTGCCCGTTCCCCAGATGGCTGTGCTGACGAAGGTCGAGCAGTCGCTGCCCCTGTAGCCGCCGTCCTTACCGTCGTTCTTGAATTTGCTCTGGTCGAGGATGTAATAGCCTTTGCCGCTGTCGTAGTAGAAATTCCTTTCCAGCAGCAGGTTCACGTTGTAGCCCCGATGATCCTGCGTGTAGGGAACGCCGTAGTACACCTGCTTGGGCTTGAAATCCTTGGCGCCGCCCTGGGCGTAGCCGTTCTCCCAGTAAATCTGCTTTTTCAGCGTCATCCACGGGAAGGCATTGTCCACGAACGCATTGTTGATGATGCGCTTGCGCTTGGAGGCGTCGTCGCTGGTGATCTTTCCGTTCGCCTTCAGCGCTTCGATCTGATTGATCGCGGACTGGCGAATGTTGTCGATGAGCGCCAGGTTGCTCTTTATACCGCCGGTCCCCGTGATGCGCGCGGGAATGGTGAGCGTCACATCGTCCGTTTCAACGACCACCCGGAAGTCCAGCACGATGTCCGGATTGCGCCGGGAGGTCGCGGTGATCGTGGCATAGCCCATGCCCACCGCATGCAGCACGCCTGCTTCATCCACATAGGCGATGTCGGGATTGGAGGATTCCCAGGTAAAATCCGCTTCCGCTTCGGAGGGCTTGACCTTCCATTGCAGCTGGAGCGTCTCGCCGGCCTTCATGTTGGACGGGGCGTTGGTCAGCTCCGCGCTCTTGGGATAGTAGGGATCCTCGACCGTCACCTTCAAATTCGCAGTCAGGCTGTTCGACGTGGTGACCGTCACCGTGGCCTCGCCCATGGAGAGCGCAGACAGCGTGCCGTCTCCGGCAACTGCCGCCACCTCCGGGGCAGAGGAGCTGTAGGTAAAGCCCGTGGCGCTGCCCTTGGTGATTACCGGCATCAGCAGCACCGTATCCCCCACATTGAGCGTCATTTTGCTCGGCTTGAACTTCACCGCTTTGGGCGCAGGCAGGACCTTCACCGACATCTGCGCGGCAATGCCCTCGATGGCTGTGGAGGCGGTAATGGTCGCCTCTCCGGGAGCCACACCGGTAACCATGCCGTCCTCGGACACAGTGGCGACCCGCGAGTCTGAGCTGCTGAACGCAAGGCCGTCAGCGGTACCTGTGTTCGTCTCGACGGCCAGCTGATGGGTCTGGAAAGCGCCGATTTCGACGTAATCCTCGGTAAATTTGACCCATTCCGGCGCGGAAAGCACGGTCACCTCCGTCCGGTCCGTCTTGCCGTTCGATGTGGTCACGGTGATCGTCGCTTTGCCAGCGGAGATGCCCGTCACCACGCCCGTCTGAGGATCGACTTCGGCGACGGCGGGATCGCTGGATTCAAAGGTGACGCCTGCGGAGGTATCCTTCGGGAAGCTCCAGGTCAGGGCGGACGATTCGCCGACGGTCAACTCCAGGCTGTCAGGGGAAAGTGCCACCGAATTGGGCGCTTTGACGACAGTCACCTTCAGCGTGCACTTTTTATCGTTGTAGGTCTTGACGGTGATCGTCGCGGTGCCCTTCCTGACGCCGGTGATCGTGCCGTCCTTGGTGACCTTGACGACCTTTTTATTGCTGCTCTTGTAGGTAAATGTACTTGCGGAGCTGCCCACATCCGGCTCAAGCCTGCGACTCTCGTTGACGCCGATGTTCAGTTTCTTCCAGGGGAGCTTGACCTTTGTGGGCGCCTCCACGACCTCGATGACACACTTCGCGGTCAGCTTGTTATAGGTCCTGGCCTTCAATGTGGTCTTGCCCGTCTTCAGGCCCGTGATGACTCCGTCTTCGAGCTTGACCTTCTTTTTACTGGAAACGCTGTAGGTTATGGCGCCCGCCGCCCCGTCGTTCAGTACAGCAGCCACCTTCAGCTTCATGCCAAGGCCCAGCTTTATGGTATCGCTCTCAAAAGCCACCGATTTGGGCGCGGGAGCGACGGTCACCGTGACCGTGCTTTCCTTCCCGTTGAAGGTCGTGCCGGTAATCTGCGCCTCGCCCTCGGACAGGGCCAGGATCTCCCCGGTAGCGCTGTTTACGCTGGCGATTTCCGGATTGCTGCTGGCAAAGGTAACCGCACTGGCCGTATCCTTCGGCAGCTTATAGCTTACCTTTCCACTCTCGCCAACGCCGAGTACCGGTTTGTCGACGCTCAGGGTGACCTTGTCCGGGGCCTTCTTGACGGTAACCTCCAGCGTGCCTTTGAGGCCGTTGTAGGTTTCCACCTTGACGCGGGCCTTGCCAGCCTTGACGCCCTTTAATACGTTGTTGCTCTTGACCTTGACGACATTCTTGTTTTCGCTTGTGAGGGTATACGTACCGCCGTATTCCTCCGCCGGTTCGCCCAGTATCACCTGCAGGCCCTTGTAGTTCTCTCCCTTGGCGATGGTCAGGCTCTTCACGCCAAAAGAAACCATTACAGGCGCCTTTTTGACGTAGACAAAGCATTCGCTGTAGGAGCCGTTATCGCCGACAGCCGTGATGATGGCAAAGCCCTCGGCAACGCCGGTCACCCTGCCGCTCTTATACACCTTCGCAATGTTGGAATTGCTGCTGATGTAGGTGACCCCGTCCCCTCTTTTATTCGCAGAGATCAGATAGCGAAAATCGTCGATACCCAGCGTCATCTCGTCGGTATCCAGCTTGGGACCGTCCGGGTCTGCGTGCGGCTTCGCCTCGGTTCCTTCGCCCTCTGCCGAGGGAACCGACTGGGACGCCTCCCCTGCTTTTTCCGTCGACGGGTCATTCTGTTCATCGCCCGTAAGCTCTATCTCCCCGAGTGCATCCCCGAGCTCTATGGACTCGCCCGAGCCTTCAAGGTCGATGTCCATATCGCCGTCGACCAACACGTCGGCAACGTCCCCCTCGGGAAGCTCAAGCTGCAAATCATCCCCGGAGGGCTGGCCTTCGATCTGCATCTCAAGCCCGTTTGACGCAAAATCGTCCTCGGTATAACCCACTCCCGGCAGCATCGTGACCACAAGGCACAACGTCAACAGCAGCGCCAGTTTTTTCATGGTTGTATTCCTTTCTTTGATGGATCGTCGAATCGCTTCTATGCCATTTCCTCACCCACCAGCATACAAAGGTAGGCCGCGGCGGCGTCATACCGCGCATCGTGGGGATGATCTCCCCCCTCGCCATACCATTTGTGGCATTTGCCGGCGATGAAATCCTGTGAAAGCCCAAAGTGCTCGGTCAGCTCCGTGAGCTTTGGAGGCTTCAACACCTTGGGGTTTTGCTTCAGTGGAATGTGTGTCTCCTGGGTATAGTGCTTCAGCGTGCAGAAGATGGGATAGTTGGGCAGCTTCACGCCGATGTGGTCGAATTCCCGACGAAGATAGCGGATATCTCCCGCCACATCGTGTCCGATGATCAGCTTGCAGTCGATGAAATCCCGATAGATTTCATCCGCGTAGTCGATAAAGCCCTTTCCGCCGGACAGCTTTTTCAGCTGGTAGACGCTGATGCCATGCACCTGGCGGGCATAGCGGTTGATGGCCTTTGCCGAGAAGTAAAAGTTCTTGCCCCGAATCCTGCGCCCTTCGATCACCAGGTAGGAAAGCTGTATGATATGGCTTGGGTGCATGCCGTCCAGCTCCACATCCAGGGCAATATACTTGTCGCACTTCTTTCTGAAGAGCTTATCGATAAAATTCATCACAGTTTACCGACTCCGTATCGCTTTGCTTATGTTTTCAAGTGTCCTTTCGACGTTCGCCCTGGGAGTGGCAAGATTCATGCGGAACCAGCCCCTGCCCGTTTCCCCGAAGAAAAGGCCGCTGTTCAGCGCCACCCGGGCGCGGTTGACCAGCAGGTCCATCACCGCCTCGTGGGACAGGCCCACGCCCGAAAAATCAAGCCACATCAGGTAGGTGCCCTCCTGGGGGGCGCATCCGATTTCGGGCAGGCGCTCGCGCAGGAAGCCAATGGCAAAATCCCGGTTTTCCCTGACATACTCGACGACGGCGTCCATCCATTCGTCGCCGCAGCGGTAGGCGGTCGTCTGGGCGATCGAGCCGAATATATTCGGGGAGGTGGCGTGCGCCCTGGCGAGTTCATCAGAGAGTGCCTTGCGAAGCGCGGCATCCGGCGCGATGATGCTGGACTGCCTGAGGCCCGCCAAATTGAAGGATTTCGTGGCGGAGGTCAGCATGACGCTGCAGCGTTGGGCACCGTCCAGGGCCAGTATGCGCGTCTGCCGGTGGCCGTCGAAGGTGAAATCCGCGTGGATCTCATCGCTGATGATCAGCACGCCATAGCGCAGGGCCAGGTCGACCAGCTTCTGTAGCTCTTCCCGGGTCCACACGCGCCCCACCGGATTGTGGGGGCTGCACAGTATCATCATGCGAACGCCGCTTGAAAACTTCTGTTCCAGGTCGTCATAATCCATCCGCCAGCCGGAAGGGCCATATATGAGCGGGCTTTCAACCAGCCTGCGCCCGTAGAGCTTCACCGCCTGATAGAAGGGGCCGTATACCGGTGGCTGTATCAATATGGCGTCCTCCGGCTTCGTCAGGGCGTCGACGCAGAAAAACAGGCTGTCCACGACCCCGGGGCTGTACAGTATCCAGTCGCTTTCGACCTTCAGGCCGTGGCGGCGCTCAAGCCAGCCCATCTCGGCTTCGTGCTCGGCCTCGCTGTCGTCGGTATAGCCGTATATGGCGTGCTCGGCGCGTTTGACGAGCGCTTCCCTGACCTGGGGCACGGTCCTGAAATCCATATCCGCCACCCACATGGCGATCAGGTCGTCCCTTCCGTAATGCTTGCCGAGCAGATCCCACTTTTCACAGTTGGTGCCATGCCGGTCGACGGGGGCGTCCAGATAATCCCGCATCTCCTGTCGCATGTCATATTCCCCCTATTTATCCATGATATAATATTACGTTTTCATTATACACACCGTAAAATGAATATTCAAGGTCGTCTATGGTAAAAAACATAGACACGGCATGCCTGATTTTGGCAGGAAGCGTTCAGTTCATATTCAGTTGATATAGATGAACTATCATACGGATACAGGGCAGGTCGCGCTTCCAATCATCTTGATCTCCCTCATATTTCTCCCCCATGAAAACGGAATCGCCGATGCGCTCCCCCATCGCGCATCGTCGGGAAGCGCGGCCTGCTTCTTTTTTGCCTGAATCGTACAATTCAAAGGCGGGTACAGGCTCCCGCGATAAGGGGCTGTCTGGGAATGCATCGCCATCGCAGGGTTATGCATTCTCAGGCAGCCCCTTGTGTCCAAGCGTCAAGCCCACGATCACGCCGACCAACGCCATCGTCGTCCAGAGCCCGTGCATCGGCCCGGCGTCCCCGCCGGTCAGCAGCCCCTCAGAGACGCCGTACAGCCGGTAAATCGCCGCGTCCCCACCGCCAAAGCCCAGCAGGAACACGTTGGCAAGGCCCCAGCCCCACCTGAAGCCGACCGAAGTCCAGAATCCGTATCGGGCATAGAGCCGGCAGCACGCCAGGCCCAACAGAAGCACATTCACCCCGGCGACGACGCCCCCGGCCAGCCCGCCGCCGGTCAGCCAGAACACCCCGCAGACCACCGCCGTGGCCCAGATCCCGTTCCATTGGTCGCGCAGCCCGTCAAACAGCACCCGCTTCAAAAACGCCGCTTCGCCCAGGGTGGAAAGCAGGCTGACGGCACACAATACGGGCAAGGCCCCCGTGAACCGCGGCGCGGTCAGCGGCCACTCCGGCCGCACGCTGTCCGGCAGCAGGCAGAGCGCCGCGACAACCACAGCCATGCAGACACCCGACAGCGACGCGCCCCACAGCCTTGCCGGTGGCATCGGGATCAGCGCTCCCTCCAGCCGCCACAGCCCTCTCAGCCACTTGGCATATGCCAGTGACAGCGCGGCGAAGGCGGCCGTCACAAGGCTTCCGTGCCACCTGTACAGCGCTTGCGCCCACACAGGGGCGCGCTGAACGCTCGTGCCATCGATAGCCCAGGCCTCAAAGAGCGCCGTAAAGGCGCGCATGAGCCCGAACCGCGTCGCCAAAGCGATCAACGCATAGCCAAACAGGCTGACTGCCAACAGCCAGCCCGTCCGAAGCCTGCCGCTATCATCGATTCGTGTCGTCTTATCTCCGGTTGGCGCAGGTGGCATCTGTCCCTGCGTCGCACGCTTGCTCTTGCTCATGAAGGTCGTTCGTCACTCCACCACCGCCTGGATCAGCGGCTTCGCCTCGGGCTTTTCGTCCCCGATGACGATGGATTTCTTCAGCAGGTTGTACGCGCCGATCCTGTCGGACCGCTCGCCCACGTGCAGCGTCGCCAGCAGGTCGCCCTTCTTCACGGCGTCGCCCAGCCGGACGTTCATCACGATGCCCACGGACAGGTCCAGCACGTCCGTCTTGCGCTCGCGACCCGCGCCCAGCAGCCTGGCGGCGTTGCCGATGTCGCTGGTGTGCATCTTCACCACATAGCCGTCCCGCTCCGCCTTCAGCACTACCTTATGGGGCGCCTTGGGCAGAAGGCCGGTGTCCTCCACCACCCGGCGGTCGCCGCCCTGGGCCTCGATCATGTCGCCGAAGGTCCTCAGGCCCTCGCCGCTTACGATCTTTGCCTCCAGCATCCGGATGCCCGTCTGCACGTCAGGCGCGGCCCCGGCGTTCCTGAGGATGTGGGCCCCGAGGGTCAGCGCCACGGTCTTCAGGTCGCCGCCGGTGCGCCCGACCAGCACGTCGATGGCCTCCTCCACCTCGAGGGCGTTGCCGATGTAATTGCCCAGGGGCTGATCCATGTCGGTGATCAGCGCCGAGAAGCGCTTGCCGCTCAGAGAGCCGATGCGAACCATCATCTCCGCCAGCTTCCTCGACTTCTCCGGGGTGTCCATGATTGCGCCGCTGCCGGCCTTCACGTCCAACACCACCACGTCGCAGCCCGCCGCCAGCTTCTTGGACAGTATCGACGACACCACCAGGGGCAGGCAATCCACCGTGGCAGTCACGTCCCGCAGCGCGTACAGCGCCTTGTCCGCCGGGGCCAGCTCGGCGGTCTGGCCGATGATCGCGCAGCCGATGTTCTTCACCTGCCACTTGAAGTCCACGATGTCCTTGGAGATGCTCATGCCGGGAATGGACTCCAGCTTGTCCAGCGTGCCGCCGGTGAAGCCCAGGCCCCGCCCGGACATCTTGGCCATCTTCACGCCGCAGGCGGCCACCAGGGGCACCAGGATCAGCGAGGTGGTGTCCCCCACGCCGCCGGTGGAGTGCTTGTCGGCCTTGACGCCGGGGATGTCGGACAGGTCCAGCGTATCGCCGGACTTGGCCATGGCCAGCGTCAGGGCCAGGGTCTCCCGGTCGGTCATGCCGTTGATGCAGACGGCCATCAGCAGCGCCGAGGCCTGGTAGTCGGCGAAGCTGCCGTCCACGACGCCATCCACGAAGGCGCGGATCTCCATCTCGCTCAGTTCCCCGCCGAATCGCTTCTTGCGGATGATGTCACAGGGATTCATGCTCATAGTTCAACGCCTGACGCCATTGCGCCAGCTTCCTTTCATAGGGTAATGTGTAGGCGGGGCTGGTGGAGGGCAGCTTTATCAGCTCCCGCCCCTCGATGAAGGGCTTGCCCCACTTCACAAACAGCCGGTGGGCCGTGCCGCCGTTGAGCAGTACGCGCCGGATGTTCGGGCAGCGCCGAAACAGCCCCTCGAAGTCGTTGGGCGCGGGCTGGCGGATGGCGCTGTCCAGCGAGCCCTGGCGCTCGCAGCTCGCCAGCACGTCCCACAGGGCCAGGTCATGACGCTCCAGCAGCGCGATCCGCGCGGGGATGTCCTCCGGAAAGGGCTCATTGCAGACCTGGGCCAATATATGCCAGAACGCGTTGCGGGGATGGGCGTAGTAAAAGCCCCGGTTCAGCGATTCCACGCTGGGCATGCTTCCCAGGATCAGCGCCCGCGCCCCGGGCGGCGCCACCGGATCGAAGGCGACGATGCGCTCCGACATATCAGGGCAGCTCGGCGAACACCTGGCCGATGCGCTCGTGGACGACCAGGTTGGCCCGGCGGTCCTGGGGCGTGCTGGACAGGTTGACCAGCACCAGTCGGTTGCCCCGGTACAGGTCCACCAGGCCCGCGGCGGGATACACGTTCAGCGACGTGCCGCCGATGATCATCATGTCCGCCTCTGAAATGGCCGCGCAGGCCCCGTTGACCACGTCGTTGTCCAGGGATTCCTCGTAGAGCACCACGTCCGGCTTGATGGTGCCGCCGCATTCGCATTTGGGCACGCCGGTGGTGTGCATGATGTGGTCCAGGCCGTAGAATTTGCCGCAGCGCATGCAGTAGTTGCGCAGCACCGAGCCGTGCAGCTCGAAGACCTTCTTCGACCCGGCCTTCTGGTGCAGGCCATCGATGTTCTGGGTGACCACCCCGGTCAGCTTGCCCTCGGCCTCCCACTGGGCCAGCTTGGCGTGGGCCGCGTTGGGCTCGGCATCGGGAAACAGCATCTTGTTGCGATAGAAGCGAAAGAACTCCTCGGGCTTTCGCATGAAGAAGGTGTGGCTGAGTATCGTCTCGGGCGGATAGTCGTACTGCTGGTTATAGAGGCCGTCCACGCTTCTGAAATCGGGAATGCCGCTCTCGGTGGACACCCCCGCGCCGCCGAAAAACACGATGCGCTTGCTCTCCCTGATCCAACTGGCCAGTGTCTCGTTCATCACGCATACCTCCCATCGTGATTCTGTCGATGTTATTTTACCATTAAACAGCCCGTATGTCAATTTTCAAATCCACATTGACAATCGGCTGTTCAGAGGGTAAAATAATCCCACGCACAACGCAGGCCATTTTATGGTCATACAATATTTTAGGAGGTGTTTGTATGGCACTTGGCAACACCAAGGTCATCCTTGAAAAGAGCGCCTATCTTCATGAGGGCGAAACCGAGATTTCCGAGCGCGCCTTCAACCTGATCATCGGCGGCATGCTGCTCTGGGGATTCCTGCTGAACTACCTGACGGTGACGCTGTTCGCTGAACAGGCGATTGCACTGGTCTACAACATGAATCCCTTCATCTTCCTGGCCGTCTACCTGGTACTGGTGATCGTCGGCAACCTGATGGTGACGCGGGGCGGCGCCGCGATGAGCTTCATCGGCTACACCCTGATCGCCGCGCCCATCGGCATCGTGCTGTGCGTCTCGATCCAAGGCATCCCCGTGGACACCATCAAGAGCGCCGTGCTGGTGACGGCCATCGTGTCGCTGGCCTTCATGATCGCCGCCACGCTGTTTCCCGACTTCTTCCTGAGCCTCGGGCGGGTGCTGTTCTTCTCGCTGCTGTTCATGATCGTAGGCAGCCTGGTCAGCCTGCTGCTGTTCGGCCGGCACGGTGGCATGGTCTACGAGTGGATCGGCACGGCCATCTTCTCGCTGTTCATCGGCTACGACTGGGCCCGGGCCAACACCTGCACCAAGACCGTGAACAACGCCATCGACCTTGCCGCGGCGCTGTACCTGGACATCGTCAACCTGTTCCTGCGGCTGCTGCAGATGATGAGCCGGAACAAAAAATAATCCACTTCAGGAGGTTCCCCATGATTCGCCACATCGTCATGTTCAAGATCAAGGATGAATTCAAGGACGAGATTCCCCAGCTGGTGAAGAACTTCTACGGCATGAAGGGCCGCATCGAGGGCATGCTGGACCTGGAGGCCGGCGCGGACATACTGCACAGCGAGCGGTCCTACGACCTGGCGCTGATCACGCTGTTCGAGACCCGGGAGGCCTTCGACGCCTACCAGACCCACCCGGTGCACCTGCCGGTGAAGAAGCGCATGCACGAGGTGCGCAGCGCCTCGGTGGCCTGCGACTTCGAATTCTGATCGAGTACAGATCCGGGAGATCCAAGGGAATGACAGAGCTCAGACCGATCACAGAAGAAAACTTTATCGACGCCTTCAATCTCAGGCTCGCGCCGGGACAGGAGCGCTTTGTGTCGCACCCGATCCGCAGTCTCGCGCAGGCATATGTCTACAGGAATCAGTGTCAGCCCTTCGGAATCTACGCGGCGGGCAGGATGGTCGGCTATGTCATGGTGATCTATGACTACGACGTTCCCGAGTACGACATCTGGCACATGATGGTCGACGAAGGCGAACAGGGACGCGGCTATGGCCGCGAGGCCCTGGATAGGGTCATCGAATACATCCGAACGAAGCCCTTCGGCGATTCGAGCCGGGTGGCGCTGACCTGCAATAAGGACAATATGAACGCAAGAAGGCTGTATGAAGACAGGGGCTTTACCCCAACCGGAAACGAGTACGAGGACGAGATCGAGCTTACAATGACGGTTCAATAACAATACCCGGTCAGAGCGCTTCTGACCGGGTATTGCGTTTATGGGCTTATTTCTTCATCGCTTCCTCAACGGCCACGGCCACGGCGACGGTGGCGCCGACCATGGGGTTGTTGCCCATGCCCAGGAAGCCCATCATCTCCACGTGCGCGGGCACGGAGGAGGAGCCGGCGAACTGGGCGTCGGAGTGCATGCGGCCCATGGTGTCGGTCATGCCGTAGGAGGCGGGGCCGGCGGCCATGTTGTCGGGATGCAG